>NZ_DOPT01000085.1:0-7223 GCF_003512625.1 Herpetosiphon sp.
TGGGTCTTGGGGCGGGGTGTTCTACCGCGTGCATATAAATAGTTTACAATACAGCATCATGCAAGGATCGTAATCATAGAGCTAGAATAGGAACGTGGAATGCAAGCAAAACATGTGCTAGACCGCTTTAACTTGTGGCTAGAACAATCGGATAAAGTGCTTGAATACCTTGCCATTGAAGATGCGATCAACCTTATGCTTGGATTCTATCGCGAAATTCGGATTGACGATTGTGATCTGGCCAATGATGGTGATATGTTGCTGTTTCAATGGGGGCTTGAACCAAACGGCTTGAACCCAAGCTTTCGCTATAATTTGACCCGCCATTTGGTGGTCGAAAAAACCTATGTCGATGATGACGGCGAATGGATCGACGATTCGGTCAAGCAGCTTTCGCTGACCTTTCGCTATATTTCCAATTTGAAATTAAATAGTTTAAATCACGGCAATCAGTGGTGTTTGCATCCTGAGGAGCTTGAGCAATTTGCACATTTGTTGCGCACTCATCCAGCCACTCTAGCAATCAAACATCTGCATGCGCAATCGATTGACCTCAGCTTTAAACACATTGAATAATTTGACAAGCAGATCAGCCATCGGCTATACTTGATTCTACAGTTTATTCCGACTAAATTGTTTTTATTGAGGCAGCGATGGTTGATCTGATTTTTGGGTGTTTGCAACTGGTGCTTGGTACTGGCCTGCTGATCGGCAGTGTTAAGCTGACACGCCATGCCAAACCACGCTCAGCGACCAGCCTCAAGCAACACATCATGCGCCAACAACTCCTCGCCCAACGCACCAAACTTCAATAATCACACTCCGCACCTCTCCACAACTCATGCTGCCAATTAAATCATGCTCAAGCATTGGCGTTGACACAAACCGCTATTTACAGTACATTCGTGCTAATCAATCTTTTGATCAGAGGAGATCATATGCACGGAGTTCTGTTCGATTCGTTTGAGCACAATCGCTGGGCAACCGCGTTGTTATTGCAAACATGTAGCGATCTTTCCGCAGAGCAACTCGCTACAACCGTGGTTGGTAGCTACGGCGATATCATCGCCACCTTCAATCATATCATCCGCGCCGATGCTCGCTATCTACAACACCTTTCAGGCAAAGCTCCTGATTGGCTGATCAATCGCGAAGAGACCAGCGATTTTGCCCGGCTACAGGTATGGGCTGAAGAGGCTGCCTCCAATTGGGCCGAATTCCTCACTATGCCATTCGATGCTGAGCAAATAGTGACCCTCGTCACAGGCGATTATGAAATTCATGGCGGAGCCTTGATTGCCCAAGCGCTGCATCATAGCAACATCCACCGCGAGCAAATTTGTGCAATTCTGACATCCTTGGGAATCGAGCCACCCGATCTTCAGCCATGGGCCTATGCCCATGAAACCGGACGAGGCCACAACCGAAGTACCTAATAATTACTGCTCACTTTTGCACAAGATTGAGATAGTATCTCGATATAATTTAAACTATACGAGATATTATTGGGTTACAAGGAGTGCTCAATGCCTGCCTACAATTTTAAAGAACGCTTTGCAACGGCAGTCGAGCAAGGCATCAAGCGCTCAACCATTCGGCCACGGCGGCGCAATCCCTCGCGACCAGGCGATCCGTTGTATATGTACACGGGCATGCGTACCCGTGCTTGTCGCAAATTAACCACCGCTACCTGTCGCCAAGTGCGCCCAATCATCATTGACAGCGATCAGGTCTGGCTCGATGGTGAGCAACTTTCTGCCGAGCAAATTCGCCAGCTCGCCCAAGGTGATGGCTTTAGCCGTGTTGCTGAATTTTTCGATTTCTTTCGCCAGCACTATGGCTTACCAACCGCCGAAATGGATTTGATTGAGTGGTAGAATCAAAAATGCCTTAGAAGTTCTAAGGCATTTTGTTTATATATTACCAATTATGGTATAGTTCTCATATAAAGTATTGCCTCAATTAATGGAGTTATATCGATGAAACAGCCTGATATACTTCCTAACACAAAAGTATTAATTTCGGTTAAAACATACCCCTTACCTTCTCACAAATATGATGAATTAGTATGCACTGCTGGATTTCTTGAAGATGGATCATGGATTAGAGTTTATCCAGTTCCATTTCGTGGACTACCTTATCATCAACAATATCAAAAATGGCATTGGGTTACTGTTGATTTAATAAAGAACACCCAAGACCATCGTCCAGAAAGCTATCGGCCAACTTCTCAATTAGATATTGGAGAAAACATTCCAACAACGAATAATTGGATTTTACGCAAACAGTATGCCTTGCGTAATGTTTATACTTCAATGACTGATCTATTAGGTGATTTAAAAACTAAGAATACTTCATTAGCTACAGTAAAGCCTAGTGAAATTATCGATTTTGTTATTGAGCCGACTGAGCGAGATTGGAAAGAGTCATGGCGTAATCAAATGCTACAATTTAGTTTATTTGATATGGATGATAAAGGGCAAGGTCGTGAGCGCAAAGTTATTCGCAAGCTCCCTTATAAATACTTTTATAAATTCCGAACGCATGGAGATCAAAATCCACGTAAACTAATGATCGAAGACTGGGAACTAGGTGCTTTATATTGGAATTGTCTAAAAACTTGTAATGGAGATGAAAATGAGGCTAATAAACTTGTACGCCAGAAATATTTCGATACCTTCGTACAGCAGAATGATATTCATCTATTTTTAGGCACAACCCTACAATATCATTTTGTAGCCCCTAACCCTTTTGTAATTATAGGAGTCTTTTATCCAAAAATTGAAACCCAAGGGCGAATGGAGTTGTAAGTTATCGTTTAAGTACTGAGAGCAGCATTTTGGGCTGACCCCAACGCCAAACGCAGCCCAACCACACGCCAACAATCAGCAATTTCAGCCCAATTAATGGCCAGCTCAAGGTCAATGGCAACCAACTAGCCAAGGCCACGCAGGCAATCGTCAGGCTCAGCCAACCGATCACCGCCTTACCATCAAAATCAATCGGATAGCGCTTTTGAGCCGCGCGATACACCAACCACGCCGCGATCAGTTGATCGCCTGCCGCCGCAATTGCCGCCCCAACCAAGCCCAGCCATGGCACAAGCACAATCGCTAAGCCAACATTTAACCCAGCGGTCAATAAACTGGTTTGGCCTAAAACAGCGGTCGCTTTGGTGATCGTCAGGCCGGTTGCCGCCACCGTCAACAAGCCAATCGCCATTAAATTCAGCGCATACCAACCAACCGCTGGCGCTGCGGGCAGATAATCGCCTGTGGTCAACAGTCGCAACAATTCAGGGGCAAATAAGCCTAAGCCAGTCGTGGCAGCACCCATCAACATCGTATAGCTGGTGAGATATTGGCGATAATTGGCGTTGGCGGTCGGCGTGCTAGCAATCGACAGGCTATAGGGCAACCAAGCCTGATTGGCAGCGCTAATCACAATCCATACGATAAAGCTAATTTTGGTTGCCGCTGCATACTGGCCAATTTGCTCCAACGAGCCAAAGTGCAGCAAAATCTGGCGATTGATCAAGGTCATCGCTACGAAATAGATCGAGCGTGGCAAAAAACCTAAACCTTTGCCCAACAACGTTTTTAGTAAGCGCCAATCAGGCCAGCCCAGTTGCCGACGCATTTGCAGGGTCAAGCCGAGCGCCAGCAAACTATCAACTAGCAGCATCGCCCCAAAATAGGCACTCAACCGCTGGCTACTCTGCAACATCCAGCCAATTGTCAGTAACGCGGTCGAGGCTACTCGCAGCACCGTCAGGCCAAATAAACGCAGTGCTTTGCTCTCTTGACGCAGGGTTGTGAACCACAAACCGATGATGCCGTTGGCGAGTTGCCCCCACAAACCAAGCCGCAAGGCCAAAATTGTTTGGGCATCGCTGCGTTGCAGCAATTGCCAGGCCAAATATGGCGCAAGCAAATGGCCAATCAATGCGATCAGCAAGCCCAAAAGTAGCCGTGCTACCCAGAGCGAGCCAACCAAACGTCGCCGCTCAATCGTGGCTTCATGAAAATACAGGGCTAAGGCAAAATCGCTACCGAGCGTCACCAACTCAATCGCAAACAAACCGACAAGGCTAATCAAATCGACGCTGCCATAGAGTTCAGGGCTAAGCAAGCGCGTGATCAAGGGCAGCAATAATGCCCCGATCATTTTGGTTGCCACCCCAGTTAGGGCATACAGCGCAGTATCTTTGAGTAGGCGACGGCTCACGGGCTAGCTTCCAGCAAACGTAAGCGCTCGGCCAAACCAGGGTGTTCAGGCTCAAGCTTGGCAGCATTGGCATAGGCTTCACGCGCAGCATCGAATAATTGCAATTCGCGCAAGGTATCGCCCAGCACCAAATAATAATCAGCCTGTGGATCAAGCGCAATCAGCGTTTCAAGTGAGGATTGAGCAGCCGACCAATCGCCAAGCGCCCGTTGTTGCAAGCCCAAATAATACCAAGCCAAACTATTGGTCGGCGAAATCGTGGTAACTTGCTGCCAATCGGCAATCGCCTGTTGCGGCAGATTTTGGCGCTCGTAGCTCTCGGCGCGGCGGCTGAGCCATTGGGCATCATTGGCAAATATGCCAATTGCTTGATTCGCCAATTGTTCGACGGCCTGCCAATCGGGCTGATCGTTGGCATAACGTCGCAGCCAATACCGCTCTTCCCATACTTCGCGATCACGCGGGTCGAGGGTCAAAAGCAGCTGATAATAGCGCTCAGCCTGCGCCAAATCGCCAGCCATACGTTGATCAAAGGCCAAGCGCTGCAAGGCCAAACGAGGATTTTCCAGCTGTTGCAAAGTGGTTTGAGCGGCCTGAGCATCGCCAAGCTGGAGTTGGAGCAAGGCCAAGGCCAAACGCGCCGCTTGACTAGTTGGCTCATGCTCCAAGGCAGTTTGATAGGCTTGCAGGGCTGTGGGCTGATCGTCATTCAATTCGGCGAGCCAGCCCGCCAAAAACGCCGCCCGACCAGAATTAGGCAGCAATGGCTGGAGTTGGCTCAAGAATTGGTTAGCAGTTCCTGGATCGTCTGTCCAACGCAGCGCCACCACCCAATCCAAAGCGCGATCAAGCGTGTTGCTGCTTTGCCAGAGGTCGAGCGCGACGCTGGTTTGGCCTTGTTGCCACAGTTGCCAAGCCTGCTCAGCTGATTGTTGTGGCTCGGGTGCTGGTGAATCGCTGGCTGACGCTTGAATTGTGCCAGCCTCAAACCGCAGTTGGCGATCGTGGCGCAACGAGCCATGCCATTGCGCTTGCAGATTGGCTTGATTGATGATTAAGGTGATCGGATGGCCCAAGGTTCCAGCCTGTTTGAACCACGTTAATTGATAAGGCTGGCTTTGAATATTTGGCAAATAGCGCAGGCGAATTGTGCGAGTTTGACCTGGGTAGAGCAGCATATACCAACCAACGCTGGTAAATTGGCCTTCCTGCGTGAGATCCGGCGGCGTGTCTGCACCATCCAAGCTCAAGGGAATCGCATTAATTGGCAAATAAGCACGAGCATAATCGCCATAACAGCCTGGAATACGTTGTTGCACTGCCAATTTAACGTTGTAGCAATAGCCATAAACCGCGTGTTTGCTCAAATCGGCTCGCCAATCGTCGTAGCGGTTGGTATACGTGATAGTGAGGGTGTTCGTCAGTGGTCGGGCTTGGGCATCAAGTTGCACCTCAAGCTGCATCCGTTGTTCAATAAAATTCTGGCCGTCGCTGTAGGATAGATCAGCATCAACTAAGGCCAAGACATCGTGTTCAAGCGCTGGCATCGTGCCAGCCCAACCATTCGCGAGCATCAAAGCTTGGCTTGGTTGATCGTTAAAATAGATACTGAGATGGCGTTGCTGCAAGGCTTGCTGCAAACTTGCGCCAATTCCCAGCCATTGGCTAAAACTGGCATGGCGGGCAGTTTCCAAGGTGCTGTTGAACAAGGCGGCCAAAAATTGTTTATCGCCAGTGACGCTGCGCCCATCGTACAGCCCGAAAATTTGCTCAAGGCTCTCAGCTTGGCTGATTTGGCCGTAACCTGCGATCTCCAACGGCGCTAAAACCTGAATCAAACCCTGTAAGGCATATAGATCGAGGGCGATAACTGCATCAACCTCAGGCTGTTGGTTTAATTGCCAAAATGTTTGCAAACTTTGAGCCGAGGTCGGCCAATCGGGCCACCAGTTGGCATCGCGGAGCGTCCAAATTGAGGCTCGTAAATAATCGTTGTAGGGCTTGGGCATGGCCGAGCCAGTCGGCGCAACTGCTGCAAAATCGGCACTATTGAAGTAGGCCATAGTGCGAATTTGGCCTTGCTCGATTGTAAGCGTCGCAATACTGCCAATAAAGCCGCCACTTGGCCGCAACTCCAACGGATTTTGACCAGCAATCAGCAAGCGTAGCGGCTTTTGCCAGCCCCAACCAGCCTCGACCAAGGGCCAAGCTTGTTCAAGCAAGCCAAGCGTAGTTTGGGCTGAGGTTAATTGCTGATCGAACTGGGCTAATTGGGTTTGATAGTTGCGAAAAAATGGTGCTGTTTGGATGTTGCTGGGCACAGTTTGCCAGGTTTGCTGCAATTGACTCAGCTCAGTTTGTAACTCAAGCCAATTTGGCGGGTTAGCACTCAGCCAATCAAGCAGCGCCTTGGTTCGTTGGTTGGCTGGTAAATCGAGTATAGCAATCAGCGGATTGAATTGTTGACAATAACCTTGGGCCAACTCTGCCCCTTGTTGCGCAGCATCACTGGCGGCGGGCAGCGCACCCAGCCAGGTATCGCTCTGGCGCAAAATGGGGTGTAACGGCAAACTCAATCGGCGCAGCCACACCATATTGCTGTGAGTTGAATCAAGTTCACTGCAAAACGCTTGGGCTTGGCTGCTTTGCAATGGTCGGGTTTGCATTAAGGTGTGTAGGCTTTGGCGTTGATCAGCGAGCTGATAGCTAAACCAAGCTATCAGCCCCAGCCACAACCCCAGCAAAGCCAGGCCAAACAGGAAAAAACGCCGCAAGCGGCGTTTCCCCAAACTTCGATTGGTTGTTGGTGGCTTACTTGCTGCGCTCATGGCTGGCCATCTCATAGGCGGCTTCCGAACGATCAAGCGCAGGATCATGCAGATCCAACGGGGCTGGCTCGCTCATACTCGGCACTGGCTGATGATCATCTTTGCGATTCCAAAAGCGGCGACCACGATTGGAAGTATGGTGTTGATCGTAGTAGTAGGTATAGTAAA
>NZ_DOPT01000085.1:7284-11376 GCF_003512625.1 Herpetosiphon sp.
AGTAGGTATAGTAAACGCCATAGCCCTCGGAGCGCGGATCAAGCTTGTTAAAGACCAAGCCAATCACCCGCCCGCCGACGGTTTGCACCGCAGCCCGACATTTTGCCAGCATATCGCGGCGGGTGCGCTTGGCCTCGGCCACCAACACTACACCATCAACCCGTGGAATCAGTGCGATTGGGTCGGTTACGGTCAAAATTGGCGGTGTATCGAACAAAATCCAATCGTATTCTTGCTGCAACAGCCAAATCAGCATTTCCATGCGTTTGCTGCTGAGCAATTCCGAGGGGTTAGGAGGCAAAGGCCCGCTAGGAATGAGCCACAAATTTTCGGCAACCGATAGCACCGTGCGCTCACGGATCGTTGGGTCTTCATTATTGGTCAGCAAATTGGTCAGGCCATATTCGCTGCTCACCTCAAACACGCGGTGCATCATGGGCTTGCGCAAATCAGCATCGATCAAGACGACTTTTTGGCCTGCTTGCGCCAGCACCCATGCCAAGTTAGCAGCGACTGTGCTTTTGCCTTCTTCAGGCTGGCTGCTGGTGACAATCAATGTGCGAGCTTTGGTATCAACATTCGAAAACTGCAAATTCGTGCGCAAGGTGCGAAAGGTTTCAGCGGTTGGTGAACGCGGATCAAGTCGCGAAACCAAGCGTTGCGAGGCTTTGGTCACCTTAGTTTCTTGCTTGACAATCGCTGCCAGCAACGGCGCATTAACGAGATCAACGCCTTCATCGGGCGTTTGCACGCTATCATCAAAATATTCGATCAACAAGGCCAAACCAAATACCAAGGCAAAGCCCAAAATCCCCGCCAAAATTGCGCTGCGAATTGGCCGTGGTGCAATTGGGGTTGGATTGACCGTGGCAGCCTCGACCACGCTGATCGAGTTGGCGCGATTGCCCAGCGCCGTGCTGTAGAGCGTGCTGAGGGTTTGGCGATTTTGATTTTGGCTCTGTTGTTTGAGTTGCAAGTTCGCAATCAACGATTCAGCAGCAGGTTTATCGGCCCCAATTTGCTCAATTTCGGCCTTGAGGGTTTTAATTTCCTCATCGGTACGGGTAATTTCCTCGTTGAGCGTAGCAATTTGGCGATTGACTTCATCAAGCAATTTGGCTTCAGCGCTCTGTGGCCCTGCCGGACTAGTCAAAATCAATTGGTCAGCAATTGCATTGGCAATATCGGCAGCCTGTTGCGGATCATTGGCCTCAACCGCAATATCCAAAAACTCAGTTTCTTGGACTGGGCGGGTAGTGATGATCGCTGAACTTGCCATATCGCTCAAATTTAAGCGCTGCTCAACTGCCTGCATGGTTGTGCGGCTTTGGGCGATTTGGGCATAGGTTGCTACCAAGCGCTCACTTGCCACCAAACTGCCATAATCGGGATTACTATTTTTGAGGGTTTGGCCGACAATCACACGAGTGCTGCTGGCATAACGCGGTGTTTGTTGGCTGCTAATGCCATAAGCCGCGCCAGCAGCGACAACTGGCCCTAGCACTAAAAGCCAGAGCCAGCGACGGAGACCAGTTATATAACGACGGATGATATTCATCGATTAAGCAACGCGCCGGCGGCGACTAACCATCAACAACAAACCGCCAGTAATCGCCATGCCCAAGCCAAGCCAGAAAATCCACGAAGCTTGGTTGGGGGCGCTAGTATCAGGCAAACCTGCTGGTGGATTACGATCAACCGCGATTGCCACAGGATTGCTAGGAATGCTTGATGAACCACCGCTGCCATCGCTGGCGACTGCTTCGGCGATGTTGATACCTTGTTGACCGCTGACCGTGCCAGCTCGAATCTTGGTGGTGATGGCAATGGTGACGCTTTCGCCAGCTGCCAAATCGCCAACCGTAACCTTCACGTCTTGGCCTGTGGTTGCGGCGCTGCCTTTGCTGGTTTGCACGCTAACAACTTCCAAGAAATCGAGAATACGGTCGTTGACTACGACGTTTGGGGCAGTTGAGCCACCAGTATTGCGCACCACAATTTTGAAGGTAATTAAATCGCCAACTTTGCCACTAGCTGGGCTAGCCGACTTTTCAACCACCAATTTTGAGCCTGCTGGCACTGGTGTTGGGCTGGGCGTAGGCGTACCTTCACCGCCAATCGTCACTGTAACCACATTGCTTGAGGAGCTTGAACCACTGGCCGTATTGACAAACGCCACATTTTGGCCGATTGTGCCAGGCGCTGTGCCAACCCGTACCCGCGTGGTAATCGTCAAACGTACCGATTCGCCACTGGCCAATGTACCAACATCGGCGCGAACTTCTTGGCCGCTAAAGCTAGCAGTGCCTTTGCTACTGCTTGCACCAACTACTTCCAAGAAATTAACCACGCTATCGGTAATCACGACATTGGTTTGGGTTTGCGGCTGATCGTTGGTAACATTAATTGAAAACGTCACCGTATCGCCGGGCAAGGCATTGCTTGGGCTAACAGCTTTGGTAATCGGCAGGTCAAAATCGGGGGTTGGGGTTGGCCCTGCGGTTTGACCATAGGCACGCCATGCGCCATCAAAGCCAAATAGCGCCAAACCCAAGCCAAGTACACAGAAAATGGTTCCCAGTACCCGCGTAAGGCGTTTGTGCATGGCTTGCTCCTTCTAAGCTATATCGAGGAAAAATGGCTACAAAAAAGGTTTTGATCGTAGCGATCATAGCGCTTTAGAATGAGCTTAAAGCCCAATATCCGTTTGATCGCCAAACTCTGAACTATCGATGAGCATACCACGCGCTATCAAACGCTGTCAAACCCTTTTGTGGGAAAAGTGCCGATTCTGTGGGGGATTTTTGGCGGGATTAAGCCAATCCGACCAACCAAACATAAGGTTAGTCGGATCAGCATTGATTTACTTGCGGCGGAAGAAGCCACGTTTGGGTTTATTTTGTTCTTCCAACTCGTTGCGCAGGGCGCTAAAGTCGGCAGGAGCGATTGGTTGCGATGGTCGGCGTTCACCCAAATCGAGCACTGGATCACTGCTGACCGGCACATCCATCCCGCCCAGCCAATCGGGTAAGGGTTCTTCAACCCCAAAATCGCTTGGTGGCGGCATGGTCAGATCGTTGGCGTTCTCGCCTTCTTCGCGCAGCCAATCGGGAATCGCATTGGGTTCTTCGCGTTCAGGTAGCATTTGGGCTGGCGCTGGTGCTGGATCGGGAATGCGGGTGAGCGCAGGAGCCATTTCAAACGGCAGCGGTTGATCATCATACTGCGGCGCATAAGGATTAAGCCCATCGACCACGCCCAATTGATTGAGCCATTGCCATTGTTGATTGCGGCTTGGGATATCGCTATTGCGTTGAGCCAAAGGTCGTGGGCGGGCATCAATTACCAAGCCCAATGCGCTACCGGTAATCGCAGCCAAGCCAGTTTCGACGACTTCGCCTGGTAAATTTGCCCCAATTTGCACTTGTTTGGTTGGGCGCAAACGCAGGGTAGCACGTTTACCCAGCGCCAATGGTAAGCGCCGAATCTCACCATGATGAATTTGCATGATGATCGGAGCGCCGCTGACGGGCACAAGCTCGACTTCCGCCACCAAATCGCCCAAACGCAATGAACTATTGATCGCCAGATAGCTGGCTAAAGCACCATTACGCAATACATCTTGTTCGAGCAAACAAAAACTTGCATCAGGATATTTCCAAGCAGTCGCGCCACACAAGGCGAGCAAACCATCACGATCAAGGTAAATATCGCTAATCAGCAAACTGCGATCACGATATTGTTGCAAGCGCCCAAAATCCAGCCCATCAACGATGCTTAGCAAGGCTTGAGCCGGATGCATGGTGTGGGTCAGCGCTCCACCAGTTGCAATAATCAAATCGCTGGCTAATTGAGGCTGTTCATCAAACAAATCGTTCGAGACAACGCGCAGGGCTTCGCGCACCAAAGCTTGCTCAATCAACAAACTTTCGCGGTCAATCGGCACAATTTGCGGACGAATCAGCCGATTGAGCATATGTTCGCGTAAAGCCGAATCGCTCATTTCAAACGGCAGCCAACGGGTGATATTGGTCACTCCTACCTTATCGACCAAGCCCGCAATGCCATAGGCCGTGCCACAATTGGTCTCGA
>NZ_DOPT01000103.1:0-221 GCF_003512625.1 Herpetosiphon sp.
GTTGCCGTCGCCGTTGGCACGTCAGTCGCCGTCGGCTCCGGCGTATTCGTCATGGTTGGTTCGGGTGTATTGGTCGCCGTTGCCGTTGGCACATCGGTTGCCGTCGCCGTTGGCACGTCAGTCGCCGTCGGCTCTGGCGTATTCGTCATGGTTGGTTCGGGTGTATTGGTCGCCGTTGCCGTTGGCACATCCGTTGCCGTTGCAGTCGGGACATCGGTCGC
>NZ_DOPT01000103.1:346-61402 GCF_003512625.1 Herpetosiphon sp.
AGTCGGGACATCGGTCGCTGTTGGTTCTGGCGTGTTGGTTGCGGTCGGTTCTGGCGTATTCGTCAGGGTTGGTTCGGGTGTATTGGTTGCTGCAGGAGCATCAAACACGATTGGGCTAGTACCATTAGCAAACTCGGTTGCGTTATCGTAGCTATCACCATCAGGGTTACCACTAGCACCATCATCACCAACTGAACTCAATGGATCTAAGCCATAATTTACTTCCCAGCCATCCGGCAAGCTGTCGTTATCACTATCGCTATCATTTGGATTGGTGTTGTTGGCAAATTCACCAGCATTACTCAAACCATCGTTATCAGGGTCGCCAGCGGCTCCATCATCACCAACTGAGCTCAATGGATCAAGGCTGTTGACAACTTCCCAACCATCGGGCAAGCCATCATTATCACTATCACTATCATTTGGATCAGTTCCAGCTGCGGCTTCCTGGCCATCGTTCAAACCGTCGTTATCACTGTCGGCATCTTGAGGATCGGTGTTGTTGGCAAATTCAGTAGCGTTGGTCGAACCATCACTATCAGGATCGCCAGCGGCTCCATTATTACCAACACTGCTCAATGGGTCGAGGCTGTTGGCAACTTCCCAACCATCGGGCAAGCCATCATTATCGCTATCACTGTCATTCGGATTTGTTCCAGCAGCGGCTTCCTGGCCATCGTTCAAACCGTCGTTATCGCTGTCGGCATCTTGGGGATTCGTGCCATTTTGATATTCTTGTAAGTTGGTCGAGCCATCATTGTCAGGATCACCATTGGCTCCATTGCCTTCGGTTGTACTGGTTGGATTAAGATTATTGCTGATTTCCCAGCCATCAGGCAAGCCATCACCATCGGTATCAGCATTATTGGGGTTGGTTCCCAAACCAGCCTCTTGACCATCAGTCAGGCCATCGTTATCGCTATCAGCATCGTTGGGATCAGTGCCATTTTGATATTCTTGCAAGTTGGTCGAGCCATCGTTATCAGGGTCGCCAGCGGCTCCATCATCACCAACACTACTCAATGGATCGAGGCTGTTGACGACTTCCCAACCATCGGGCAAACCATCGTTATCGCTATCACTATCATTCGGATTTGTGCCCGCGCTAATTTCAGCACCATCGTTCAGGCCATCGTTATCGCTGTCAGAATCCTGGGGATTGGTATTGTTGGCAAATTCAGCGCTATTATCCAAACCATCATTATCTGGATCACCAGCAGCATCGTTTGGATTTAGCGGATCAAGCCCGTTGCTCACTTCCCAACCATCTGGCAAGCCATCATTATCAGTATCGCTGTCGTTTGGATTCGTACCAGCAGCGGCTTCTTGACCATCATTCAAGCCGTCATTATCGCTGTCGGTATCGTTCGGATTAGTGCTGTTGGCGAATTCAGCGGCGTTGTTTGAACCGTCATTATCAGGATCACCTGTTGCGCCATCATCACCAACACTGCTCAATGGGTCAAGGCTGTTGGCGACTTCCCATGCATCAGGCAAGCCATCATTATCAGTATCGCTGTCATTTGGATCAGTTCCGGCAGCGGCTTCTTGACCATCATTCAAGCCGTCATTATCGCTGTCGGCATCGTTTGGATCAGTATTGCTAGCAAATTCAGCGGCATTGTTTGAACCGTCATTATCAGGATCGCCTGCGGCTCCATCATCACCAACGCTGCTCAATGGGTCAAGGCTGTTGGCTACTTCCCAACCATCGGGCAAACCATCGTTATCGCTGTCGGCATCATTTGGATCAGTTCCGGCAGCGGCTTCTGGACCATCGTTCAAGCCATCGTTATCGCTGTCGGCATCATTTGGATTGGTGCCTGCGGCAAACTCAGCGGCGTTGTTTGAGCCATCACCATCAGGATCGCCAGCGGCTCCATCATCACCAACGCTGCTCAATGGGTCAAGGCCGTTGGCTACTTCCCAGCCATCGGGCAAGCCATCATTATCAGTATCACTGTCGTTTGGATCAGTTCCAGCAGCGGTTTCTTGACCATCATTCAAGCCGTCATTATCGCTGTCGGCATCGTTTGGATCAGTATTGCTAGCAAATTCAGCGGCATTGTTTGAACCGTCATTATCAGGATCGCCTGCGGCTCCATCATCACCAACACTACTCAATGGGTCAAGGCTGTTGGCTACTTCCCAACCATCGGGCAAACCATCGTTATCGCTGTCACTGTCATTTGGATCAGTTCCGGCAGCGGCTTCTTGACCATCGTTCAAGCCGTCATTATCGCTGTCGGCATCATGAGGGTTGGTGCTATTTTGATATTCTTGCAAGTTGGTCGAGCCATCATTATCGGGGTCACCAGTAGCACCCTGGTTGCCAGTAGCATTCAATGGATTGAGACTATTCGAGACTTCCCAGCCATCGGGCAAGCCATCACCATCGCTATCAGCATTGTTTGGATTTGTCCCCAAAGCAGCTTCAGCGCCATCATTCAAACCGTCATTATCACTATCAGCATCATTTGGATGCGTACCAGCGGCAAATTCAGCAGCATTGTTTGAACCATCGTTATCGGGGTCACCAGCCGCACCATTGTTTCCTGTTGCATCCAATGGATTTAGGCCATGATTGACTTCCCAGCCATCAGGTAGCCCATCGTTATCGCTATCGTTATCCAATGGATTTGTGCCCGCACTATCTTCGGCACCATCATTCAAACCATCGTCATCACTATCAGGATCATTGGGATCGGTGCCATTCTGATATTCATCCAAATTACTGGAGCCATCATTATCGGGATCACCAGTCGCACCAGTCGCACCAGTACCATTGTTTGGATTCAAGCCGTTATCAACTTCCCAACCATCGGGCAAGCCATCATTATCGCTATCTGAATCGTTGGGGTTGGTGCCATTGGTAATTTCTTCACCATCGGTCAAGCCATCATCATCACTATCTGGATCGAGGGGGTTAGTGCCATTGGTAATTTCATCAACATCATTCACCCCATCATTATCGCTATCAGGGCGAAATGTTGTTGCTTCAACTGCATCAATTTGATATGCAGTCAATAAGGAAACAAAGCGCACGTACCGATAGGGAGTAGGACTTTGGGGATAATCAACTGTAGTCGTATAGATAGTACCAAGTGATAAACCAACAATATCTAATGATGACGAGGCAATCACTTGGCGGCTAGCATTCAGAAACTGAACGTTCGCTGCCAACTGCACGCCAATCCCGCCATAGTGCACCACTAGATCGCCAGTACCTTCTTCATTAGCACCCATATCGAGGGTCAGGTTTTGTCCGAGCAAACCAATCACTGTTGCTACAGTACCATTTGGTGCTCCAACAGAATTAGCAGCATTAACAATTAGACCACTAGTACTCGAATCAACCGCATTAGCGTAGGGAGTCTCTCCAGCAGCAGCGGCAGAGCGAACCATACCAAGGTGAAGAACCACGATTAAGGCAAGTAAAAGTCGCCCATAATTACGCCGAGACCGATCGAAATTCATACGATTGCTCCTCTGAAATGGCTACATGTCGCGTTCAATGATGGTGAAATCTGAGTGTAGTAGGTCTGCTAGCCGCATCACATTCGTTAATCGCTGCATTTGATAGTGATCAATCGCTCCGATTAGGTGGTGCAGCCTAAATGCTGGCTCACTCAAACTTCAAAGCTACGAATATCAATCACATAGACCACAAGACACTACATCAAATCATGGATGCATGCATATCAATCACAAGCTTGTTATCGATCAACATTGATCGTCAATTGGCTGAAAATGCAGCTATATCCTATACCATGCCAATTCAAATTCTGGTAATCTTTAGTCCTATCTCACCCAATAACCATGGTAATAGAGGGGATGGGCTAGTCCCACTAATTGTCTGGGAATATTCCCCTAAAGTGGGATATTCTAACCCTAGAGGGCTAGTTAGTTTTCGCTGCCCAAATCTGGCAAAATAGGGCTTCACAAATCAAAAATATTAAGGTATTTTTAGAATTGAATTGATTTGGGATGGCCTTTCTTAGGGATCGGTCTCAATCAAGATTGATCTAATCAGTTCTGCTATCATTTCAAATACGAGGGAGTATCTATGTCGCAGAAACAACGTTCGTTTCGCACCCGCCTAGCCATGATCGGCGGGCTAGTTACCCTACTCTTGGCTGGTCAGCCCGCTACTACCAAGCCAACCGCTGCCGCCGCTATCTGCGAGGTCACTTACACAATCTCGAATCAGTGGTCTACTGGCTTCACTGCTAATGTGAGTGTTAAGAATCTTGGGATCGGTCTCAATAATTGGCAGGTTGGCTGGACATTCGCGGGCAATCAGGCAATTACCAATCTTTGGAATGGGGTGCTCACCCAAACTGGCGCTCAGGTCAGTGTGTCAAATCCAGCATGGGCCGCCAGTTTACCCAGCAATGGTACTGCCAGCTTTGGTTTCCAAGCTTCGTATACTGGTAGTAATGCGATTCCAAACGCATTTACCTTGAATGGCGTTAGTTGCAACGGCGATCAGCCAAGCCCAATGCCTACAAATACTGCTATTCCGAGCATTCCACCTGCCACCAACACCCCTAATCCGCCAACCAATACGCCAATTGCTACCACAACCGGAACCCCTCGCCCAACCAATACGCCAACCAGCGTCATTCCAACGGTCACGAATACACCTCGCCCAACCAATACTCCAGTTCCAACCACGGTCAATCCAACGGCTACGAGTACCCCAACTGGTAATAACAATAATGATGATTGGCTCCACACCAATGGCAATCAAATTGTTGATAGCGCAGGTCGCCCAGTTTGGTTAACTGGAGTCAATTGGTTTGGCTTCAATGCAACTGAGCGGGTGTTTCATGGCTTGTGGTCGGCCAATTTGACCAGCATGATGCAAAGCATTTCGCAACGTGGATTGAACATTATTCGCGTACCAATCTCAACTGAATTGATTTTGGAGTGGAAAGCCGGGGTTTTCAAAACACCAAATGTCAACACTTACGCCAATCCTGAATTAGAAGGCTTAACCTCGTTGCAAATATTTGATCGCTTCGTGATGCTTTCAAAGCAATTTGGCATTAAGGTGATGATCGATGTGCATAGCGCCGAAGCCGATAATTCAGGCCATTATGCGCCACTCTGGTACAAAGGTTCGTTTACCAGCGAGCAGTTTTATCAGGCTTGGGAGTGGATTACTGATCGTTACAAAAATGACGATACGGTGATCGCAATGGATATTAAGAATGAGCCACACGGCACGGCCCACGATAATCAAACCAGCAGTCAATTTGCCAAATGGGATAACTCGACCGATATCAACAACTGGAAATACGTTTGCGAAACTGCTAGCAAACGAATTTTGGCGATTAACCCTAATGTCTTGGTGCTATGCGAAGGCAACGAGGTTTATCCAAAGGCCGGCGCAAGCTATACCTCAAGCAACAAAAATGATTACTACTTTACCTGGTGGGGCGGAAATTTACGTGGCGTGCGTGATTATCCGGTCAATCTTGGCAGCAACCAAGATCAATTGGTCTACTCGCCACACGATTACGGCCCGTTGGTCTTCAATCAATCGTGGTTCTACCCTGGTTTTACCAAAGAAACGCTTTACAACGATGTTTGGTATCCTAATTGGTTTTTTATCCATGAAGAAAATATTGCGCCATTGTTTATTGGCGAATGGGGTGGCTTTTTGGATGGTGGCGCAAATGAACAATGGATGAAGGCGTTGCGCGATTTGATCAAAGAGCACTATCTACACCATACCTTCTGGGTACTCAACCCCAATTCTGGCGACACTGGCGGTTTGCTCGGATACGATTGGGCCACTTGGGATGAGGCTAAATATGCCTTGCTCAAGCCAGCCTTGTGGGCAGATCGCAATGGTAAATTTGTCAGCCTCGATCATCAAATTCCGCTCGGTGGCACAGCTACTGGCACAACCATTACCCAATATTATCAACAGGGCAACCAAGCTCCAAGCAATCCCTAATTGATCGATGAGCAACAAAACAAAAGCCTTGACAATTCAAATTGTCAAGGCTTTTCGATTTATGTCAATAAAAATCTAGCGACAACCACAGCTGCTCGCTTGGCTTGAACCACAACAGTTGGTTTTTTCATCGGCTGAGCAGCAGGTTGCTTGTTCTTCGGCTGAGCAGCAGTCGTTGTTCGATTTGGTGGTTTCGGTCGTTGGCATAATCGTTCTCCTTAACATAAATTCAGTTGAAGCAGTATTCAAGCGCTTCTACTATTAAAGACGGCCAATTTGCCAAAGGACGCAGTTATTCGAATTGAATTAATTGGCGATGGGGATGACAACCCAAAACATGGCCCGCAGGATCACGCTCCACCACACAACATTGATCAAACAATACCCGCAACTTTTGACGCGCCCGCTGAACCCGTGATTTTGTGCCCGAAAATGATAAGCCCAACTCGCTACTCAAGGCTTGTTGGCTGATGCCCTCGAAGGCCGTGCGCTGCAAAACCCAACGATCTTGGCTGGGTAAGCGATCCAACATTTGCTGCACACAAGCATCAAAGCCTGCTAAAATTGGTGGTTGCTGGTTGTTTTCGGCTGCCTGCATTTCATCAAGTGGGCTAGTTTCACGCCGCACACGATAATGATCGATTAATTTGCGCCGCGCAATTTGCCAAAGCCAAGCCTCGCTGCGCTCAGAATCCTGCAATTGCGCAGATTTGAGATAGGCCGCTAGAAAAATATCTTGCAACAAATCTTCGACTGCTGCTTGATCGGCTAAACGAGCCTGCAAAAATCGCCGCAATGGCTGCGCTAGGTTTTGCCAAAGGTTAGTCAGATCAAGCTGGTTCATTGCCCCATCGCCCAGCGACAACAACCTGCTGGTTGCTGCATGCGAACTTGAATATGGCGCACCACTCGCGATGCATCCGGCCCAACTCCACGCAACGTAGCCGAGGCAAAATTAGTTTGTTGCTCCAAGCCAACGTAATACAAGCCCTCAACTGTGGTGCTCACACCTGCCCGATGCAAGGGCAAGCCAGCTTGATCAAGCGCATTGAGGCCTTGCAAATAGCTCAAATGAGGTCGATAGCCAGTCGCAAACAATACTATGTCAACTGCTTCGGGCTGTCCATCAGCCCAAACTACACCCGTTGCGCTAAAACGTTCGAACATGGCTCGGCGTTGGGGTTGGTTTTGATTGATTTTTCTGCTGTACAGACCAGTATCGAGGACAATTCCTTGGGTTCGTTGCTGAATCCAACGGCCAACTCGCGTGTTGAGTGCCAGCCGATCAAAACCTGTCAGCCACCACCACCAATGGATATCACGGCCTGCAATCCGTTGGGCTTGAAAGCGAATTGGCTGGCGCGTAGCTAGGGTCACATCGGCAACTTGGGCCAGCTCGATCGCAATTTGAATTGCCGAATTGCCTGCGCCAACCACCACAACCCGTTTGCCCACAAAATCTGCTGAATCGCGATAGCGAGCACTATGTAAAATCTTGCCTTGAAATGCAGCTTGGTTGGGCAATTCGGGCATAAATGGCCGCGCAAACGCTCCAGTTGCGGCAATAATTTGACCCGCATGAAATACTTGTCCCGCACTACTTGTCAGGCGAAAGCCACCATTCTGCGGTTCGATCGTACTAATTGCCGTATTCGTCTGAATCGGTAAATTGAAATGTTCAGCATAGCGCTGCAAATAGGCCACAACAGTATCGCGCTGCGGGTAGCTATCGGCGGGCGCAGGGAAAGCCATGCCTGGCAAACTTGAAAATCGCGCAGGCGAAAACAAGCTCAAACTATCGTAATAGGCGGGCCACGAGCCACCAACGCTGGCTTGAGCCTCGATAATTTGAAATGGAATTTTAGCTTGTTGCAGCCAATAGCCAGCCGCCAAGCCAGCCTGACCAGCCCCAATCACAATCGTTTGATTAGCCATTACTTGCACCTCGAATCAAATAAATTGCCGCTGCGCTGATCAAACACATCAGCAACAGCAAGCCAAACAGCGGTTGATAGCTATGCAACAATCCCACCAACAGGCTAGCCAAAACTGGAGCCAAGGCCCGAGCTGTTGTGGTCAACAATGCCAACGCCCCGCTGATACTGGCATATTGGGCTGTGCCAAAAACATCGGCAACCAATGCTGCTCGTGTCGGGGTCAACGCGCCAGATCCCGCCCCAAACAAGCAAGCAAACAGCAGTAGCCCTGTCA
The DNA here is from genome assembly GCF_003512625.1 of Herpetosiphon sp. NCBI lineage: Bacteria > Bacillati > Chloroflexota > Chloroflexia > Herpetosiphonales > Herpetosiphonaceae > Herpetosiphon > Herpetosiphon sp. The sequence goes on from NZ_DOPT01000103.1 coordinate 8,526, forward strand.
CATTGGGCACAAACAGGAAGATGGCAAACGCAGCACTTTGCAGCAAACACAACATCCATGCTAATTGGACTTGGGGCCAACGTCGCCCAACACTTCCAATCACAATTCGGCTGGGAATTTGCGAACCACCCAGCAAGGCCACAGCCAAGGCTTGAATCTCTGGGGCATAGCCTTGGGCTTGAATCGCTGAAATCAAATGCACGCCTAAGGTGAATGTTGCCATCGTGGTCAGGCCAAAAGCCAGCGCCAACCACCAAAATGAGCTTGCTCGAATGGCATTTCCCAACGACATCGAAGGCTGAATCGTGGGATTTGGCGTAACGGTTGCCACTGCCAGCGATCCGCCATCAGGCAATAAGCCCAAATCGGCGGGCTTACCACGCAATACCAAGCCATGCAACGGAATCGTTAGCACTGCCAAAATCGCTGCCAGCCACAGCAACACCTCGCGCCAATTCAGTGTGCCGAGCAATCGCGTAACTAAGGGCACATATACGACGCTGGCCAAGCCACCGCCAACCGTCAAAATTGTCAGGGCATGTTGGCGTTTTTGCTGAAACCACGTTGCCACCACGGCAAACGCTGGCTCATATAAAATTGCCGCCATCGCCAAACCCAAGCCAGCCCAAATCAGATACCAAGCCAAGAGCGATTGAACATTGGCCCATGCCACCACCAAAATTGCCGCCAAACATGAGCCAAGTGTCATCAAACCGCGTGCGCCATGCTGGTCGAGCCAGCGGCCAACGGGCAAAGCCACAATTCCCGAAATAAACAAGGCCAGCGAAAATCCACCCGTAAAATGGGCTTGCGACCAACCCAACTCACGCTGCATCGGGGTCAAGAGCACGCTAAATGCGTAGTAAATCACGCCCCACGAAGTCATCTCGGTAAATCCCAGCATGCTCACAATCCACCAGCCATAAAACGGGCTTCGCCGCATAACCAAAATCCTTCAGCATTGCAAAAACGATGTTAAGCGGCCATTCTACAACTGCAAAAGAATCTCGCTGCGGGTTGGAGTTGTACCACAGCAGGCTTCGCCACCGAATTGGGTTTTGCAAACGCCAGTTTCTGGCAGCACCAACTGCACCTCACGCGCCGCTTGCCAATCGCCAACCAGCGCTGCCACCACCGAGCGTACTTGCTCATAGCCTGTGCGCATGAGGAAGGTTGGAGCGCGACCATAGCTTTTCATGCCCACAATATAGAAATTTGGCTCGGGCTGCTGCAATTCTTCTGCGCCGTGTGGGCGCACCGTGCCGCAACTATGCTCATTTGGATCAATCAAGGGGGCTAAAACCCGTGGACTTTCGACTGCCGCATCAAGATCTAAACGAATTTCACTGAGCATGCTTAAATCTGGGCGAAAACCTGTGGTTGCGATTAATTGATCAAAGCCTGTTAATTGGCGCTCACCTGCCTGCAAGTCAAGTTTGCCTTCAGCCTGAGTAATGCGCTCAATACCAAAGCCTGTAACCAGTTTAAAGCGCCCGCTTGCCACTAATTGCTCAACCCGACCACCTAAAAGGCCGCGTTGGACTAATTGATCATTAGCTCCGCCGCCATATAAAGCTGCATCAACCTGCCCACGCCGCATAATCCAAGTAACGCTGGTTTCAGGTGCTTGCTCAGCCAATTCAGCTAGATCGAGCAAGGCATTGAAGGCTGAATGGCCGCTACCGACGACCGCCACCGAGCGATTGGCATAACGAGCGCGATCATTGCCCAAAATGTCGGGGATGCCATAGTAAATTTGGTTGTTGGCCGCTGTTTCGCCCAAGGCTGGAACCCCTGCCACGCCCAAGGGATTCGGGTTGCGATAGGTTCCTGAAGCATCAATCACTGCTTTGGCATAGATTTGGTGGGTTGCACCAACAGTTTCAATCGTCAGCACAAATGGCGTGGTGGCGCGTCCAGCATTCTTCAATTTATCTAAGCCCAAACGGGTAATGGCCACAACTTTGCTGTTGAACTTTAAATGGAGCTGAATTTGCGGCAATTGAGCTAAAGGCTGCAAATAATCGCGTACTAATTCTGCACCAGTTGGAAATTCGGCCAAATTGGGAGTTTGCCAGCCTGCACCAATCAAAAGCTGCTCCGCCACAGGATCGATATTAAATTCCCAAGCCGAGAATAAGCGTACATGGCCCCAACGCTGCACCGAATCGGCGACCCGTGAGCCTGCCTCAAAAATAATCGGCGTTTCGTTACGGGCCAACAAATGGGCAGCCGCCGCCAAACCAACTGGCCCCGACCCGATCACCGCTACTGGTAATTGCGCAAAATCCATTCAAAGCCCCCTATAAACAGTAAATTGAAAATTTTCAATATAAAACCCGAAAGAAAATCCATCAGGCTGATGGATAGATTGAAAATTTTCGATTGAAATCTGGTAAAAATGCGCTAGCCCTTTTGTGGCTAACGTGCACGAATTGGCTGTTGCAGCAGCATAGCATAGAGATTGAAAAAAATCAATATCGAAAAACAAAGGTAGTTGCAACCACATGCTGATTGCTTCATACCATGGCGCTGTGTATACTACAAACACAACAAATCAGGAGAGAATCAATGAGAATCTATCTTTCAATCAATTCGGTTCCAGAACTTGATGGTTACCCCAAATTACAAAAGCGAATGCTTTGGAGACGTGCTTTAAAAGAAAATCGTTCAAACAAAATAGTTTGGCTTGGCTGTATTCTACTAATAATAGGCATAATTATACCAGACGTGATCTTTCCAGAGTTTGATAGCATTTGGCTAACAATGCTACTAGCACTAACTTTTGGCATAGTAATCGGATATATCAGTGGGCATATTATTGTCGCGGCGATTCGCCCAACTTTAGCCCGCTATCGTCGTGAGCTTGAGCAGGCTACTGCACAAAATGATCATGATTATTTTGTACCACATGCTTAATTAATCTAAATTCTAGTACAGGAATAGCAATGAAAATTTACTGGTCGAATAATTCAGTTCCTGAATTACAAGGCCTTGATAAGCATAAACAGCTTGATTTACGTTTTCGGGCAGTCAAAGCCAATCGCCATAATCCACGTTTATGGCTTGGTTTAGTAGCTGTATTCTCGGTCTATTTAGGAATATTAGCTTTTTTGTTGTATGCTATTCCTTTTTCAGGAATACAGATACTAATTCAAATAACTCTTATGCTTTTATTTCATTTTTGGTTCAATCAATATCTGATTTGGCTTATCCGGCCACATTTACGGTTATATCGTTTAGCATTAGATAAAACTTATTCAAATGATGATGACGATTATTTTGTACCGCCAGCTTATTAAATGAACGAAGCGCATCGGTTAGCCTTCCATTTATCGATGCGCTTCATTCGAACACATATGCTTGATTAGCATTGATAACAATAGCTAATCAACGCCATGGCTATCGCTCAACCGCTGTGCAAGAATCCATTGTAAAACTTCAGCACTTGCATCAACGCCGTTGATCAAGATATCGGCAGTTTCGGCCACCGATGGATGCGATTCGGGATTGATCACACCGATCGCCAAGGCTTGGCAACCGCGTTCACGCGCTGCCGCAATCGAGCGAAAGCCATCGACATCGGTCAGATCGTCGCCCAAAAAGATGGCTGCCTCAAGCTTGTGATCCTCGATCAGCCAGGCTACCGCGCTGCCCTTATGCCAATCAACGGGTGGGCGCACCTCGAAAATCATCAACCCTTCGGTGATGATCAAATTGTGGGCGGCGGCTAGTTCGCTCAAAACCTTGCGCAGCCAAAGCTCAGCCGCCGTTTGATCAGTCGCCAAGCGATAATGTAAGGTGGCCGTGATGCCCTTGGATTCAAGCACAACGCCTTCAGGTAGCTCGTAGCGCTGCATCGCTGCCACAAATTCGCGCACGGCGGCGCTATATGGTTGCGCAGCGGGCACGAGTACCCCACCATCTTGGCCCCAGATTTCCAAGCCATGGTTGCCGATGTAGCGCATCGCTGGCAGTTGCAGCATACGTTGCACATCGCGGGCGGCACGACCAGAAACTGCGGCAACGAGGGGTAAATGCTCAGTCAATTGGCTCAAAGCGGCCCGACATAAAGGATCAACGGTTGCACCATCAGGCGTTGGTGCAATTCGACTGATCGTACCATCAATATCGGTGATTAATCCCAAGCGCTCCGCTTTGATAATTGGCTGCAACCGTTGTTTAAGCGTCGTCGAGAGCAAGGCGCACTCCTTCGATTCGGAACCAGATAAAGCCATGCGGCGCTAGCGACAGAAAATAAGGTGTCGTCGCAATTGCCGGAAATGGCGTTTCACCAATTAATTCCACCAAGCGCATGCCCGCAAACTCAGCCAAATCCAGCTCAACTGGCTGGATAAAGCGCGAAAGATTATTGACAATCAGCACCGTTTGGTCGGCGTAACTGCGCAAATAGGCTAAAACTTTGCGATTTTGCGTTTCGAGAATTTGAATATCGCCACGCCCAAAGACTGAATAACGCTTGCGCACCCGAATTAAGCGCTTCATCCAATTTAATAATGATGATTGCACGCGCTCCTGCGCCTCAACATTGATCGCTTGATAGCCATAAACCGGATCAATAATCACAGGGCTATACAAACGGGCAAAATCGGCAGCCGAAAAACCAGCATTGCGGTCGCCATTCCATTGCATCGGAGTACGCACGCCGTTGCGGTCGCCAAGATAAATATTATCGCCCATGCCAATTTCATCGCCATAATAAATAATTGGCGAGCCTGGCAAACTCAACAGCATGCTATTCATCAATTCCATACGACGACGTGCATTATCCATCAAGGGTGCTAAACGTCGTCGAATCCCAATATTGATTTTCATGCGTGGATCAGCCGCATATTCACGATACATATAATCACGTTCTTCATCAGTGACCATTTCGAGAGTTAATTCATCGTGATTGCGCAGAAAAGTTGCCCATTGGCAGTTTTCAGGAATTTTAGGCGTTTGGCGTACAATATCGATAATTGGCGTACTATCTTCCTTGCGTACAGCCATAAACATGCGTGGCATCACTGGAAAATTAAAGGCCATATGAAATTCATCATCGTTGCCGAAATAATGGCGCACATCATCGGGCCATTGGTTGGCCTCAGCCAGCAGTACACAATGTGGATAGTGTTGATCAACAAATTCACGCATTTTACGCAAAATTACATGAGTTTCAGGCAAATTTTCGCAATTTGTGCCCTCACGTTCGATTAAGTAAGGCACTGCATCAACTCTGAACCCATCAACCCCGCGATCGAGCCAAAAACGCATAATATTGTACATTTCTTCCAAGACTGCGGGATTTTCATAATTCAAATCAGGTTGATGACTGAAGAAACGATGCCAGTAATACGATTCGGAAACTTCATCCCAAGCCCAATTCGAGCGTTCGGTATCGGTGAAAATAATTCGTGCATCGCGGTAACGCTGATTTGTATCACTCCAAACATAATAATCGCGATAGGGCGAGTCTGGTTGGCGTGCCGCTTGAAACCATGGGTGCTGATCCGAGGTGTGATTAACTACAAGGTCAATCATTACCCGCAAGCCACGTGAATGGGCTGCCTCGAAAAATGTAACCACATCTTCCATCGTGCCATAACTAGGATGCACATTACAATAATCTGCAACATCATAGCCATCATCTTTGCCAGGCGATGGATAAAAAGGTAATAACCATAAACAATCAACGCCTAAACTTTGTAAATAATCCAAGCGCGAAATCAAGCCACGGAAATCGCCATTGCCATCGCCATTGCTATCCTGAAAAGCTCGTACATGCAATTCGTAAAAGATTGCATCTTTATACCAATCGTTTTGCATAAAACTCCTTTAGTAGCATATATACTTATAAACTTGATCCTTGTTCAATTGCCCCCGAACGCTTGACATTGGCGGCTTGCAAAAATGTATCGACCCACCAATAAATATCATATTGATTGATCGAATGCCGTAGCTTGCTAATATGTTCAATCCGTTCTAAGCGGGGCATTGTGACCGCATTATAAAGTGCTTGAGCTGTGCCATTAATATCATAGGGATTAACCGTCAATGAGTGTTCGGATAATTGCATTGCCGCCCCAGCAAATTCACTTAAGATCAGTACGCCATCATCAGGCCCACAGACCGCATATTCCTTTGCTACAAGATTCATGCCATCCTTTAATGGTGTGATTAAGGCGGCATGAGCAGCGCGATAATAAGCTAATAATTCTTCGCGTGGTAATGAGCGAAAAATATAATGAATTGGCACCCAACCGATTTTGGTATATTTACCATTAATTTCACTGACTAATTGCTGAATTGTTTGCTTCAAATCGGCGTATTCACTAATATCTTCGCGGCTTGGTACAACAACTTGAGTTAATGAAATTTTTTGTTGTAGCTCAGGATAGGTTTCGAGCAATGCACTAAATGCTTGTAAGCGATCAGGAATCCCTTTGGTATAATCTAAACGGTCAACCCCAAGAATGATTTTACGTTCTGAAAAAGCCTCACGAATCTGGCTATATAAATTATCAACATTTGGCGTATGCGCTGCGGCGCGAAATTCTTGGGGATCAATGCTAATTGGAAAGAAGCCAACTTTGGTAGGATTTCGATCTGCATGCAAAATTAAGGGATACTCACCAGAGCGATCGATCTCAACATCAGGTAATAATGCTTCAACACAAATCAAAAAATTATTCAAATCACGATTAGTCTGAAAACCTAGTAAATCGTATTCCAACAAGCCATTCAGAATTTGCTCGCGCCACGGTAATTTCAGGAAAATATCGATATGCGGAAAGGGAATGTGCAAGAAGAATCCAATATGCGCATCAATTCCCAGCTGGCGCAACTCACAAGCAACATTAATTAATTGATAATCCTGCACCCAAATATAAGTATCATCACGATAATGTTGGGCGATTGTTTCAGCATATTTACGATTAACTTGCTCGTAGGTTGTCCAATAGCTTGGGTCGAAATTACAACGCGACTGCAAATCATGAAATAATGGCCAGATAATCTCATTCGAAAAGCCCAAATAAAATTTTTCCTGTTCCTCTTGGCTCAGGTGAATCGCATGCATGCTATAACCAATCGAATTGGCAGCATGTTCGAGTAATTGATCGACCGTTTGATCCGCCTCATTCGTGCCCGACCAGCCGATCCAGGTTCCACGTGCTTGGCGCAAAATCGGGTCGAGGGCAGTGACCAAGCCACCCGAAGCTGGCTTGATGGTAGGCGTGCCATCGGCTTGTTCGGCAATCGAAATCGGCAGCCGATTCGAGACGATCATCAGTCGATTTGGTAACTCTTGCATGATTTGCCATCCTCCTTAAAAACACAGTTTGATATAAATACACAGCACAATACACAGCAATACATTAGCATTGCAGGCAAATCCAGCACGACGTTGAGCAGATATATAGGTTGTTTAGCAGGGATAGTGCCAAAAGTATACGTTCATTAAATGCTCCAGATAAACGATTTAGCTCATTCAGAAGCGCTATTCAGCAATGTGAGGGGGTAAGAGAGTGCGAGCGATGTTAATGGATGTTCAAAGATCAATGAGGCTATAAGTTGATGCCCTCACCCCCTCTCCCGCCCAGCAGGCGAGGGGGAGCTAATTAATCGTTCTCCCCTCGCCCGCCGCAGTGGGAGAGGGGCTGGGGGTGAGGGAATGTTAGAACTAGTTATTAATGCTATAAATCATTACACCTATAGCCCATAGCCTAAACCCCATTCAAACCGAGAGCCACAGCATTGCCTCGCAACGCCGTGATCACTTCTTCGATCAAGGTTTCGAGTGGCACATCAAGCTCTTGGGCACCACGAATAATATCTTCGCGATTGACGGCGCGGGCAAAAGCTTTATCCTTCATTTTCTTCTTGACTGAACTGACTTCGACGCTATGCACGCTTTTATCGGGGCGCACGAGGGCGACGGCAGTAACAAAGCCCGAAAGCTCATCAACGGCATAGAGCGTTTTTTCCATGGGCGTAATCCGCTCAACATGGCAATAATCGGCATGTGATAAAATAGCCCGACAAATCTCCTCGCTCCAACCAAGTTCACGGAGCACCCGAACTGCTTCCGAAGGATGTTCAGCAGTAGGAGATTGGGCAGCATTCGGAAAACGCTCATAATCGAGATCGTGAATCAAGCCAACCGTTGCCCAAAGCTCGGCATCAACCTGTTGACGTTGCGCCATATGACGCATGGAGGTAGAAACCGCGAGGCAGTGTTTTCGTAAACTTTCGCTTTGCACCCACTCAGCGAGCAAAGCTTCAGCAGCAGCATAACTATTAACCATCGAGATCTCCTAAAAGCAAATTGCCAATAGAAGATTGTACCAAATTTGCGCTTGGGCTAAAAAGCAAAGAACACAGAACCAACGTGTTCTATGTTCTTCTTGTATCCATCGCTCCAGCCATATCCACGCAAATGAAACACGAGGCACTGGAAAACGCATTTGGGGTTATAGATGGGTCATTGGCTTTGGCAGCAAGGGTTATAAGCCTTCGCCGTCCAGCCACGTTTGAACCGCAGCATCATCAGCGCCGGTCTGACCACCTGAGATATAGCGAAAACGTTCGCCATAGCCTTCCATAATTTCGTTGCGCTTTGCTTCGGTATCAGCGTCGGCAGCCGTGTCATCAATGCTGATCACACTACCCGACTCAAGATCGAGATAACAACTAATCGTCGTATCGGCGGTGCGCAAGGCCTCCAGAATTTGTGCGCGGTCAATGGGCGCAGCCATGGTTGAGTCCTCCTAAGGGTTAGTTGAACGTCGTGGTTCAAACATAGCTTAACATACAAACGCGCTCCGAACGGATAATCGAGCGCGGTGGTACGTGCGGCATCGCGATCATACTACAGCACACGGTAGAAGTCAAAAAGAACAGGAAGCGTATGCGACAGCCTGCAATCACGCAGTATATCGATGCTTATTGGGACAAACTTGTTCGTCAACAGCCGGAAGATCAAAAAACCTTAATTGGCTTGCCCCATCAATTTATGGTGCCAACCCACGACCCTACCTTTCAAGAGATGTTTTATTGGGATAGTTTTTTCATTGCGCTGGGGTTGGGTGGCACGCGCTACGAAGCGGTAATCGAGGGCATGGCCGAAAACATGGCCTATCTCTACCAGCGCTTCGGGGTGATTCCTAACGCTAGCCGTTATTATTTTCTTTCGCGCAGCCAACCACCTTTCTGGACTCAATTGATTTGGCTGGCCTACCAAACCAAACAGGCCGCTGGCGATCCTGATAGCGCTGCTTGGTTACAACGCCTGATGGCACTCGCTGAGCAGGAGCATGCCAGTGTTTGGCTGGCTACCACCCATCCGCATCAGCGCCAAGTGCATCGCGGGTTGTCGCGCTATTTCGATATTAACTATTTGGATACCCTGGCCTGTTGCGAAAGTGGCTGGGATCATTCAACCCGCTGCAATGGCCAATGGATGAGCCATTTGCCAGTTGATTTGAATAGCATTTTGTATCTGCGTGAGTGCGATTTTGCCCAAGCCGCCCGTGTGCGCGACGATCACGCGGCTGCCGAGCAATGGCAATCCTGCGCCGATCAACGCGCCGAAACCATGCAAGCAGTTTTTTGGGATGCCGCTAGTGGCTTTTTCTATGATTACAATTATCTCAATGAAGTGGCTGACCTAGATAACCCTTCGTTGGCCGGATTTTACCCCTTGTGGGCTGGTTGGGCGACCGAAGTTCAGGCGGCGCAGGTGGTCGAGCAATGGTTGCCAAGCTTTATGCGAGTTGGTGGTTTGGTGACAACGCTCAAAACCCATGCTAGCTATCAATGGGCTAGCCCCAACGGCTGGGCACCATTGCAATGGATTGTCGTCGAGGGTTTGTTACGCTACGGCTATCAATCCCAAGCGCGTGAGGTCATGCAAGCATGGTGTACGCTCAACGAAACTGTCTTCGAGCGAACCAACGCCATGTGGGAAAAATATAACGTGGTTGACCCAACGGGCGAAGTTGAGGGCGGCAAATATGGCTCGTTGCCAGGCTTTGGCTGGTCGAATGCGGTTTATCTCGATTTCAAGCGCCGCTTAGCCCAACCAACTATCGAACGCTGGAAGCTTGGCGAATAACGCTTAACTAAATCAATCTACTTGATGGTGAGGAGCTTACGAGGGTGGTTTTCCGCTATGAACCACGGAATCGGTGGTTCATGAGTGGATGCTTGATCACCACTCTATGCAATTTAGGGGGTGCAGGGGGATTAAAGCCCCCTGCGTCTCCCGCCTTGAGGCGGGACGGAAGGGTGGTGATCGCCAATGATTGTAAAGAACCAACCCTTTTATAACCTATCGCAGCGTAACTTGATCGATTTAGCCAAGGCCGATAATCAGTTGTTGAATCAAACTAGCCATCGCTTTGAGATCGGCCAACTGAATATGTTCATTGATGACCCGAACGTTGCTATCGGGGCGTTGAATTCCCAAGGCAACGGCTGGCACATTCATCCCAGCGGTAAAAAGGTGTAGCGGCACCGAGAATGGCGCAAGCGGCACAATTTGCGGAGTTGAGCCATAAACCTGTTCAATTGCCGTCGCTAAACTATTGAGTAATGGTGTGCTCAACGCATTCATTGCGGGCGGATAGGCACCCTTGATAATCTCCAAATGCACATCATGGAAATCGGCACTATTGAGGTGCTCACGCAACAAACGGGCAACTTCGGTTGGGCGTTGCTCAGGCACAAGACTGAAATCGAGCAGCACTTCGGCACTGGCAGGGATGGTTGGAGGGGGGCTATGACCGGTATCAACCGTTAATCCGGCAACATTACAGGTTGGGTTGAAGGTTTCAGCCCGAGCCAGACCAGCCCCGGTCATGCCAAATAAAAATTGCGGCATGCCCCAAGCTTTTAGTCGCGTTTCCTCATCGAGCTGCAAGCCACGAGTGAGCTTATTGGCCTCGCGGCTTGGTGGCACAACCGCATCATAAAACCCATCAATCGTCACTTCTTCGCTATCATTTTTAATCCGATTGACCGCCCAAAGGATGCGCCAAGCCGGGTTGGGTACACTGGTCGCCATATCAGCACCGATCGGAATTTTAGCACCCTCAGCTCGCAAGCGTACCAACAAGCGCCCACGAACCCCAGCATACAAGTAGGGCAAACGCGCTTGATCGAGCATGCCACCATAGCCAACTACCAAATCGGCAGTTAAATGATTAGCTTGATCGGCAACCAAATTAGCTAATGATGGGCTACCACTCAGCCCGTCACCTTCAATTAAAAACGTCACACCAACTGGGAGATCGCCAGTTTCGGCCAAAATTTGAGCCACAGCAGCAATTCGCGCAGCTAAATTGCCTTTATCGTTGGCAACGCCACGCCCATAGAGCAGCCCTTCGCGCTCAGCCAAGGTAAACGGCTCATGAAACCAATCACGCCAGACCCCAGCTGGCATCACATCGTAGTGATTAAAAAAGAGCAAGCGTTGAGCGCTTTTGCCAGGCCGATGGGCCAAAATAATCGGTGCACCTTCAGTTGGGTGCACATTGACCTGAAACCCAAGGCCGCGCAATATATCAGCAATCGTCGGCGCAGCCTGTTCCAAGGCTGGGTCATCGCCAGTAACACTTGGTAAGGCTACCAAGGCACGGACATAGTGCAAAATCAGTTCATCGAGAGTGGATAGGGGAGCAACCACGGAGCTTCCTCGCAATCGCACGCCGAACAATATCAAGCGGGTATCTCCATTATAACGGATAACCGCCAAGCCAAAACGACAATCGCTAGCAAACTTTTGGTCTATCTTTGTTCGTCACTATCGAAAATCCGTCAGTTGTAAACCAATTTCTCAGCTATTGCTCTCTACTAAGGGTAAAATCAAGACTAAAGTCCTACTAGCATTTAGATAGCTAGGCTTGATGATTATTTTTACTGGTATTTAATGTTTTGCTGTGAGGATGGCATGATCGATTTTAAAACAGTGGGCTGGCAAAAACTCACTGAAACCACCAAGCAGGTGCACATTCGTCCGCTCGATTCGTTTGGTGAATTAAAGCAAGTGTTGGATTTACGCTATCGCGGCTATGGTCATTTTGCTGCACCCGATCAAGCGCTTGATATGCTCGATTTGGCTGATCATAGTTTAATCCTGGTGGCCGAATTAGCCAATCGCGGCATTGTCGGCACGCTGCGGCTGATCGATGGTGGGCCTGGCAAGATTGAGCTAGAGCAATTTGTGCCGATCACCACGATTCCCCAATTACATCAGCGCTCGTTTGTCGAGGCAACCCGCTTTACGATTCGCCATTGCCGCGAATTATTGGCAGTTAAGCTGCTTTTATGCAAGGCTTTGTGGATGTATGCGCTGCAACAAGGCCATGAACATGTAGTAATTTCTTCGACCCAGCGCTTGGCAAAATTCTATCGGATGTTGATGTTCGAGGATATTGGCTCGGCGGGAATCTATCAACATCCACGCCTTGGCCAAAGCGAACATCGAACGTTTATTTTGCCAGTGCATACGGCTTTAGATCGTTATCGTGAAATGCAACACCCGTTGTATGCGTTTATGCAACAGCCTCAACCGAATATTAGTTTGCGTCCAAGCAATAATCGCTATAATTAATCGCGATACCTTCCAAATTGGAGCAAATCTATGATTCTTTCGGGAACCCGCCCAGCCGTGATTCAGGCTGTTCAAGCAGTCAGTTTACATGGCAGCATCTTTTACGATGTCACGTTTGCCCACGACGACCAACCTGAGCGGTTGATCAAAGCGCGGCTTGGCAGCGAAGTTATGTATGCCAACCCTCAAGCTGGCGATCAGGTAACGATTAGCTACTTGATGAATATGCCAACCCAAGTTAGCAAACGCGACTAAGTTTGAGCGAAGAGCGCGGTAGTAAGGATGAAACACCACTAGCTATAACGGTTCATTAGGTTAACAACTAATTGTCACATGCCCTCAGCCCTTCGCCCGCCCAGCAGACGAGGGGCTGAGGGTAAGCCTTCTCTCCATGCATTGTTGGTCATTCAACCCCGTATAATTGAGGCTTCCTGCGTTTCTTCATCCCTCATAATTGATCCTTCACCCTTGTTAACAACTTACTCATCAAAAGCGGTTGACGCTACTAGGTAACTCAAGTAAGATTCATTCGCGGCTGGCATAGGCCGTACACCACTATCCACGGGAGATCTTTATGGATTTTAGCAGTTTGGCGTGGCTTGCGGTTATTCCCGCTTTAGGCTTTTTAGTTGTTGTTCATGAGTTGGGCCACTATTGGGTTGGCCGCAAAATGGGCATTAAGATCGAAGAATTTGGCATTGGGTTACCGCCACGCGCCAAAGTGTTGTTCGTGCGCAAAGGTATTCCGTTCACGCTGAATTGGCTGCCCCTCGGCGGCTTTGTGCGGTTTGCGGGGGAAGAAGGTGGCTTCGATGACCCCGATAGCCTGGCTTCGGCCTCGCCACGTCGCCGCATTCCAGTGATGGCAGCGGGTGTAATTGCCAACGTGATTACCGCAATCATTATGTTTGCGATCATTTTTGCAATTTGGGGCTACCCCAACCTTGATAAAGTGATGGTCGCTTCAACCGATGAATTTGCCGCAAACGCTGGGTTTCAAGTCGAAGATGTGTTTGTTTCAATTAATGGAACAGCGATTAGTACCGATGAACAGGTGCGGCTGTTGGTTGAAACCAGTGGTGGCGAGCCATTAGATGTCATCGTCCAACGGGCTGGCGCTGAACAAAGCCTGAAGGTCACGCCCCAATATAGCGAAGAAGCGCAACGCTATCGCTTTGGGGTTGGCTTAGGCAATCCACGCGAATCAGTTAATATTTTTCAAGCGATCATCAACGGGTTTACCTATAGTTTTCGGCTATTAGGCGAAATGTTTATGGGCTTTGCGATGTTGATCGGCGGTTTGCTGGGCACGAATGCAGCGCCGGAAGGTGGCTTAGCTGGCCCAGTTGGCATCGCTCGCTTGACGGGCCAAGTTGCTCGCTCGGGCTTGCGCGATTATCTTAATTTTACCGCCTTGCTCAGCCTGAATTTGGCCTTGATCAACATTTTGCCAATTCCAGCACTTGATGGTAGCCGGATTATTTTTGCCTTGATCGAAGCGATTCGCCGCAAGAAGATTCCACCTGAACGCGAAGCAGTTGTGCATGCGGTTGGGATGATGATGTTGCTTGGGTTGATGCTGCTAATTACCGTTTCCGACGTGCGCAATATCATTAGTGGCGAGCCAGCGATTACCATGCCGCCAACCCCAACGCCAATCGTTAGACCATAAAATCATGGCCGAGCGTAAGCCAATTATCCGCGCCAGCGAACTGGGCGAATATGATTTTTGTGCCCGAGCTTGGTGGCTACGCCGTGAGTGTGGCTGGGAAGGGCGTTTTCCTGAACGGCTAGCCCAAGGCGAAGCGGCCCATCAACGCTATGGTCAAGATTTGCAGCAAAGCCAGTGGTTACGCACCGTAGCCATTGGCTTGTTGGTGCTAGCCGCCTTGGCCTTGGTGTTGGCATGATTTGGCTGGCACTTGGTTTGGGCTTGCTGGCGCTCTGGCTCTGGCGACGCAGCAACCAACTGCGAGCTAGCACGGGCCTGCCTTGGCGCACAGTGGTTTATCACGATACCGCCCGCCGTGAATTAACCAAAGCCTTATTTTCAGCCCGTTATCAATTAACCGGCAAGCCCGATTATGTCTTGGCCGATGGCAAGGCTTTGATTCCGGTTGAGGTCAAGCCGCAGCGCCAAGCAACTAGCCCACGCCAAGGCGATATTTTGCAATTGGCCGCCTATTGTTTGTTGCTGGAAGAAGCGACTGGCGTGGCTCCGCGTTATGGTTTGTTGCGCTACGCTCAGCATACCTTCCAAGTCGATTGGACCGATCAACTGTATCAGGCCTTGCTGGAAGCGCTCGACGCGATGCGCGATGACCTTGAGCTAAATGATGTTGAACGTTCGCATGAACAACCATGGCGTTGTCGCGCCTGTGGATTTGGCGACCGCTGCACAGATGCGCTAGAATATGACTAGCACATCCCAAGCTTTTGATAATGACGTTGCTAGCAAGCGTTGTGACAAACTATGAAATTTAAAATTCGCCAACATCCACGCATGAAAGATATTTGTGTCGGTGATGAGGTCGTGTGGAATCCCCAATTGCTCTACGCCAATGTCGAGGAAATTTTTCCGGCAGCGGTCTGTGTTAAACTGGCGATTTTGCAGACGGAGCCAATTCCCAAATTAGAGCTACGCTCACAGCTTTGGCGGGCTGACGATATTGAAAATCTCAGTGTTTGTCGCTGCTGTGGCTCGCGTGAAAATCTAGTCACGCCCTGTCATACAGGCGTGCCTTTTCGGTTGTGCCAACATTGTTACACCTGCCACATTGAGGAGTCTCTGGCATGAGCCAACGTATTTACCGCTTGCAAGTAACTAAGGATCAGCTTGGTTTTGCGGCGGCGCATTTTATTACCATGCGCGGCAAATGTGAGCGGCTGCATGGCCATAATTATCGCGTAACGGTCGAAGTAGAAGGCTTTTTATGCGAAGATCAATATGTGGTAGATTTTGGGGTGTTGAAAAAACACGCCGCCGAAATTGCCCGCACGCTTGATCATCGGGTCTTGTTGGCCGCCGAGAATCCTAAAATCGAGTATAGCCAAAACGAGCAGCATTTAACAGTACGCTACGAAGATAAATATTATGTCTTCCCAATCGCCGAAGTGATTATGCTGCCAATTCAAAATACCACGGCTGAATTGTTGGCAACCTATTTTTGTGCCGAATTGTGCGAACGCCTGCGCCAAGATGGTGTTGATACGCTCAAAATGGTCGGGGTTTGGGTTTCCGAAGGCCCAGGCCAGCAAGCCTTCGCCAGCCGCGAATGGGTACAAAGCTAATGCTGAGGGATACGTTATGGATGGAATGAGCGCTTTGGTGGTGATTATCGGGGCAGTTGGCTTAATTACCCTCTTGATTATGCGCACCAAAACCTATCGCGAACGCTTACGCTTTCAGGCGAGGGCGATGGATCGCCATATGCGAACCACCAATATTCGCGATGACGTGCGCCAAGACATTTTGGATCTGTTGATTCGTGGCGATCGTTTGGCAGCCATCCAATATGCCCACGAACAAACCCACCTCGATTTGTTAGAAGCGCGAACTTTGGTTGATGATATTGAAAAAGCGCTGAAAAAACACGACCAAACCCAAGGAGCCAGCAGCGATGGCCATTGACCTTGCCCCACACAACCCCTATGGTTTAACCGTGCGCAGCGCCGTGCTTGGGCGCTGTGGCGGTTTCGGGGCGGGCACCGATCGCTTGGCGAATCTCAGCAATCTTGGGGCAATTATCACCGATCCGTTGGGCACACGCGATCAAGCTATTCAATTAATTTCAACGACAGGCGGGTTGTTGTATCGCTCATCAACCCGCACCTGGCGACGCGCCCAACGTGACGCAGCCCATTGGCAAACCCTCGATCTACCAGTGTTGCTCTGCTTACAACCTCGTAGCATTCAGGATCTCCAAGAATTGTTGCGCAATTTGCATGAGGGTGAATGGGCGGCGGTGGTACTTGATCTTGAGCAAAGCAGCGAATTAAACCATATGGCGCGTTGGTGTGAGTTGGTGCGCAATCAATGGGAAGCTCCACTATTAATTCAAGTCGCCACCGATCAAATTAGCCAACTGACTGCCATTCCTCAAGCCGTTGATAGTTTGTTGCTTGGTTCGGGGCCACGAGCAAAACATGAGTCGCACTATGGACGCTTGGTTGGCCCAGCCATTGAGCCACTGCTGGGCTGGGGGCTTGAGCGTTTGCGCGAACTCACTGAAAAACCACTGATTTGCAGCGCACCCAGTCTCGCCAGTATCGCCGCTTTGCCTGAAATTGGGGCACAAGCAATTGTATTAGATAGCCTTTTGTGGACAACTACCCCACAACAGTTACCCCAAATTAATCTCTAATCCTTACAATTCGCATAGCTCAAGTGTTTAACCATCGCACGACCTAGGCCAATTGTCCCCCCTACTGCTATTACTTTGCCTACACCAAAAACAACACTATTGCCCCTCATTTCAGCCTATGGCTTAGGGGTAGACTATCTGTATTGAAGTTGTGCTCATTGGAAAGCAACAGCAAAGGTTGCTTTTAGGAGTGGAAGCAGCCTTGGCAAAGGAAGAATTGTATGGCAAACATTTTAGCAATCGATGACAGTGGCTTGATGCAGGCGTTTTGGGTGCGAATTCTGTCGCGTTCACAGCATAATGTGATTACCGTGAGCAGCGGCGACGAGATGCGCGGCGTTTTAGCCACTATGAATCCTCAATTAATCTTCTTGGATCTCTCGTTTCCTGGCGAGAATGGCTTTGAGCTGTTGCAGCACATTCGCAGCTATCAGCATTGCCTTGAAATTCCGGTGATCGCGGTTAGTGGCTATGCTGGTGAAGATACGCGGCAGGCTTGTCGAGAAGCAGGCTTTACCGATTTTTTAGCCAAGCCGTTTTCATTAGCCGAATTGCGGGGCATGCTCGCTCGCTATCTCGACCATGCCACCAATCCACGGGCTTTGGCTCGCTAAACGTGGGTGTGAATCATGCGATTGCGCAGTTGTTTGCGCAATGCTGCAATGCCCAAGGCCAGCACAAAGCAACTGGTTTGGGTCAAAACAATCGTCGCACCTGAGGCCAAATCGAAAAAATAGCTCAAATACATGCCGATGCACCCTGTTAAACCACCAATCAACGTCGATAGCCCAAGCATGCGATGAAAACTATCAGTCAGCAAACGGGCAGTAATTGGTGGAATAACCAAGGCAGCGGCGATTAACGTCACGCCCAAAATTTTCATTGAAACGATTAATGTGGCAGCCAGCATCAATGAAAACAGTGTATCGAGCCAGTTGGTACGAACTCCATAAACTTGGGCTACATCATTATTAAAGGTCATAAACAGTAATTGCTTATAACTGAAGAACACCACCAGCCCAACCATAATGCAAACACCGCCAATCGCCCAAAGATCGTCGCTGGTTACCCCGAGAATATTGCCAAACAACGCGGCATCAAACGAGCGGGTGAAATTGCGGTAGCGACTAATGAGGGCAACTCCAACCGCAAAACTCGCGGTGGTAATAACCCCAATTGCCGCATCAGCATTAATTTTGGTGCGCCGAGCAGTTTGGTTGATTAACACGGCAGCAGCAAAGCCCCATAAGCCCGCGCCCAGATAGAAATTCCAGGCGAGCACAAACGAAACGACTGCGCCGCCAAAAATTGCGTGCGATAATCCATGGCCGATATAGCTCATGCCACGCAACACAATATACACGCCCAACAAGCCACACAAACTGCCAATCAATAAGGCGGCCAAAATGCCATAGCGAAAAAAGCTAAAGCTCAGCGGTTCTAAAAGCTGGTTCAATCGGGTTCTCCATGGCTGGGTTCAGCACTTCACCAATTACTGGGTTGGGAATCAAATCGCGATAGCTATGGCCATGCGGGCGTTGTTGAATTAAGAGCATGCCTTCATGGTGCACCACCACCATCTCACTATGGTAGGTTTGCTCCAAAACGATCGGGGTAAAGACTGCTTCCGGCGTGCCTTGGGCAATAATCGTTTGGTTAAGACAAATAATCCATGGCACATGATTGGCTGCCGAATTCAAATCGTGAGTTGTCATCAAAATCGTCATGCCTTGTTGATTCAAATCGGCCAGCAAATGCAAAATTGTTTCAGCCACCCGTGGATCAATCCCAGTTGTCGGCTCATCGAGCACCAACATGGCGGGCTTGGCAACCAAAGCTCGTGCCAAAAAGACTCGCTGTTGCTGACCACCCGAAAGATTGCGAATATGCTGCTGGGCCAAATGCTCAATTTCAAGCTGGGTCAGCACGGCCTGCACTGCTTGACGTTGATGTTTGCGTAACCATGGCCATGGATTGCCCTGACGCACTAAACCCATAGCCACAACCTGCTCAACCGTCACCGGAAAATTCCAATCGACAGTTTCAAGTTGTGGCACATAGGCAATCGTCGGAACTTGGTTATCAACTGGATGCTTGCCATGGGTCAGAATCTGGCCATGGCTGGGAGCATGCAAGCCCAAAATCAAGCGTAACAGACTGGTTTTGCCAGCGCCGCTTGGCCCGACCAGCGCCGCAAACTGGCCATGGTGCAGATGAATATTAATTTGATCAAGCACCAAACGGTCGGCATAGCGCAACCCAACATCGCGCAACTCAATAATTGGCTGCATCCAAACTACTCCCTATTGTTGTTGAACGACGCTGCTATCGCTGCCAGGAATATTGCTGGTATCGAAATTGGCAATCAAGCTGGGGTCGCCACCCAAATTTTCGGCCATAATCCGCAGATCTTCGGTCAGCAAGCCTAAATATGAGTGATTGGCAGCCCCGACCTCGCCAGGTAAATCGTCGTCGCGCAGGCTATCAATATATTTTACGCCTGTTTCGCGGCCAATTTGCTCTAATACTGGCGATGGAAAAACTTCCGAGCCAAAAATCGCTGGCACTTTTTGCTCACGAATCTGCGTGATCAAATCGGCAACATCTTTGGCCGATGGCTCGGCAAAATCAGCAGGCTGAATTGCCCCAATCACGGTCATGCCATAGTGCGGGGCGAAATAAGCCCATGAATCGTGGTAGGTCAGCAATTTGCGATTTTCAGCCGGGATACTCTCGATCGTTTTTTTAACTGCCAGATCAAAGGCTTCGATGCGGGTTTTGAAGCTGGCATAATTGGCGTTGTAATACTCAGCGTTGCTCGGGTCGCGGCGCACCAAGGCATCACGCACAATTTCGGCGTAGCGCAAGCCATGCAGCGGGTGTGTCCAGAGGTGCGGGTTGGGGCTACCAGCCTCTTTAGGAAACGAGAAATCGTAGACATATTGCTCAGGCGTGATCGTTTGCTCGCCCAGCAAGATAATTTCGGCACTTGGTTGTTTGTTGGCTTCGGCCAATTTGTGGGTTGGTTCCTCTAAATTAAGGCCATTGATAAAGATTAAGTCGGCCTCGGCCAAGGTTTTGGCATCTGAAGGCACTGGCTCGAAGGTGTGGGAATTCACACCCTCAGGCACAATTCCGGTTAGGCTAATTTTATCGCCTGCAATGTTGTAGATAATATTGGTAATTGGCGAAACCGTACTGACGACGTTGAGTTTGGCGGTTTGGCCTTGGGTGGTTGGGGCGGCTTGTTCAGCACCGCAACTTGCCAAGATAAACAGCGAAAGGAAGCTAATAATCCACCAGCGCCGCATAGCGTTATCCATCCTCGACTACATGAATCCAACGAGTATTCTACCATCGATCGTTTGGCTATCTCGGATATACTACTATTCTCTGCAAAAACGCTGCTTCTGAGCGAGCGCTGAAGGTTGTATGATCAGTACGTTTTACAAGGAGTCTTAGGATGGATATTAAACGGGTAACGGTGATTGTTTTGGATGGTGTGGGAATTGGCGAAGCACCTGATGCCGACGAATATGGCGATGTAGGCAGCCACTCGTTGGCCAACACAGCCGCAGCTATCAATGGGCTTGATCTGCCCAATATGGCAGCACTAGGGCTTGGTTGCATTAGCGAAATGCAGGGTGTCGCCTGCCCTGAATCTTTTAGTGGCAGCTATGGCAAAATGCAACCGCTATCAAAAGGCAAAGATACAGTTTCAGGTCACTGGGAGATGATGGGCATCGTCTTGCCAACACCATTTCCGGTGTATCCCGATGGCTTTCCGGCAGCAGTAATTGAGCCATTTAAACAAAAAATTGGGCGTGGCGTGCTGGGCAATAAATCAGCCTCAGGCACTGATATTCTTGAAGAATTAGGCATGGAACACATTCGCACGGGTGATCCAATTGTCTATACCTCAGCTGATAGTGTTTTTCAAATTGCGGCCCATGAAGACGTGATTACTCCCAAAGAGTTGTATGCAATGTGCGAAATCGCGCGTGAGATCTTGGTTGGAGAGCATGCGGTTGGGCGGGTGATTGCGCGGCCATTTATTGGCGATAGTCCCGAAACCTTTAAGCGCACCATTCGCCGCCACGATTATGCCCTGACCCCAGAAACCCCCACCATTTTGGATAAAGTAGTAGCGGCAGGCAAACAAGTCTATTCAGTTGGCAAAATCGATGATATTTTTGGCAATCGCGGCATCAGCGTTTCCAACCATACCGTTGATAATGCGGCCAGTTTAGAGGCAGTGCTTGAATTTCTCGATGTGGATTTTGAAGGGCTGTTGTTTGCCAACTTCATCGAGTTTGATATGATCTATGGCCATCGCAATGATCCGGTTGGCTATGCCAACGCCTTGAAGGCAGTTGATCAGCGTTTGCCTGAGCTACAAGCCAAATTACGGGCGGGCGATCTGGTGGTAATTACCGCCGATCATGGCGTTGACCCAACCACCCCTGGCTCGAACCACAGCCGTGAATATGTTCCGCTATTGGTTTTTGGCCCCGAAGTGCGTAGCGGAGTCAATTTGGGAACTCGTCAGACCCTGAGCGACTTGGCGGCAACGATTGCTGAGATTTTCGGGCTAGAGCAACCACTGCATGGCACAAGTTTCCTCAGTGAACTACAATAATTTAGCATCGATCAAATTGGTCAAATGCAAAAACCTATCTCGCACGAGGTAGGTTTTTTGCGACAACTGGCGTGATACCGTATGACTTCAGATATCTCTAGTGATACCATGCTAGTACATCGTTCATCCAGCAACCATGCTGTGGGTCTAGAAGGAATCGTACTATGCAATTACGTCAACTCGGTAAGTCGGAATTACGGATTCCTAAAGTAGTGATTGGGGGCAATGTATTTGGCTGGACGGTTGATCGCGCCCAAACATTTCGTTTGCTTGATGCCTTTGTTGCTGCAGGGCTTAACACAATTGATACTGCCGATGTTTATTCGGCATGGGTCGAAGGTAACCAAGGTGGCGAATCGGAAACGCTGATTGGAGAATGGATTAAGCAACGCCAGCGTCGCGATGATTTGATTATTCTGAGCAAAGTTGGAGCTGGCACAGGTTTAGCCAAGGCGCATATTGCCCAGGCAATCGATGCCTCATTACAACGGCTTCAAACTGACTATCTTGATTTATATCAAGCGCATGTTGATGATGCCAATACTCCGTTAGATCAAACGCTTAGCGCATTTGCCGAGCTAATCCAACAAGGCAAAATACGCGTGATTGGGGCATCGAACTATAGCGCTGAACGACTACAAGCTGCCTTAGCAATCAGCCAAGAGCTGAATATACCACGCTATGAAAGCCTTCAACCGCTATACAACCTATACGATCGTGAAGCATACGAAGCACAGTTAGAAACAGTTTGCCAAGAAGCAGATTTGGGTGTTATTCCCTATTCAACCTTAGCATCAGGCTTTTTAACCGGCAAATACCGTAGCGAAGCCGATTTGAGCCAAAGCGCCCGTGGTTCGCGAGTGCGGAGCTATCTCAATCCACGTGGCTGGATTATTCTTAAGGCGCTTGATGAGGTGGCGGCTGAAGTTCAAGCGACACCTGGCCAAGTTGCCTTAGCGTGGCAAATTGCCCGTCCTAGCATCACCGCGCCAATTGCTAGTGCCACCAACCTCGATCAAGTCAACGATCTGATTAAGGCGGCCCAACTTGAATTAACCTCAAGCATGATTGATTATTTAAACCAAGCTAGCCAAGCCTAATTAGTTAACTACGCTGCATTGCTAGACTGTCAACAGTTAACGACATGTCTAGCAACAGCACATGCAGTAATTAGCAGCTTTGGCGATATCAATGATTGGCGATCAAGTATTTGCATAAGTGTAGAGTTCAGTGCATAATGCTAGCCATCTGCATTTTAGCGCCGCCTACCTCAATGAACCAACCACAGGTAATTCCAATGACACCCACAATCATTTGGTAGGGTTTGGCATAGCGCTCAAGGAGGACTGGTGAATCGTTTCCTACCACGTTGGGCTGTGTTATTGAGCTTACTCACCTTGGTGATTAGCTTATTTGCGCAGCCATTAGCCACGACAGCTCAAAAAGCTCCACTAACAACTGATTATGCCCCTGCGACGAGCGACAGTGTTGCCCCAGTCGCAACGCCTTCGCATCGCTTGATTATCGAGTTGCAATCGCCAGCATTGGCTGCATGGAGCAAAAACACCAATAAAGCTCGCAACGCCAACCAACGTTTGGATCTGAAGGCGGCTGATGCCCAAACCTACCTGGCGCAACTCGAAGCTGAACAAAATCGCTTCGTAACTGATATGCGCCAAGCCTTGCCTGGAGCCAGCGTCGAACGCTTTGTCAATGAATTTGGCGACCTCGACGAACTGCGCTATAGCGTGGTGTTTAACGGGATGACCGTCAACGTTGGCAATACCAAACGTGATGACGCTCGCAAAATTCTGGAAGCCTTGCCCAATGTCAAGGGTGTCTATCTCGACTTACCACAGCAAGCCGATTTGCATGTAAGCAACACCCTAATTGGTTCGCCAGCCTTGTGGAGCAGCTCGGCAATTGGTGGCCGCAACAACGCTGGAGCAGGCATCAAAATTGCCTCGATGGACGGTGGCGTGCATAAAGATGCCCCTATGTTCAGTGGCACGGGCTACAGCTACCCTGCGGGCTATCCAGCCAATGGTTTGGGTTTGACCCAAAACAACAACGGTAAAATTATCGCCTCACGCACCTACTTCCGCACTTGGGATGGCCCCGCTGATGGCGACCAAAACCCATGGCCAGGCACGAATGGCACACCGCACGGGGTGCACACCGCTGGGATTGCCGCTGGCGATGTCGTAACCGCAACCTTTGGTGGCCTGAATTTGCCATCAACGAGTGGGGTTGCGCCTAAAGCATGGGTTATGAGCTATCGCGTGTTCTATGCCAGCGTCAATGGCATTGGCTCGTTCTACAATGCTGAAGGGATTGCTGCACTCGAAGATATCGTGGCTGATGAGGCTGATGTCGTTAATAACTCATGGGGCGGTGGCCCTGGCAGCATCGGCGGCGAATTCGATGCGCTTGATACAGCCTTGATCAACACCTCAAATGCTGGAATTTTTGTTTCAATGTCGGCAGGCAATGCTGGCCCCAACAAAGGCACCAGCGATCATCCTTCCGATGAATATATTGTGGTGGCGGCCAGCACGACCCAAGCAACCTTTGCTGCTGGGCAGTTGAATGTGACCCAACCAACCCCAATTTCACCAACCTTGCAAACAATTCCGATTGCGGCTGCGAGCTTTGGCGGGCCAATTAATGCCCTTGTTAGCAACAACTACCTGCCTGCTAGCGTGATTTCGCCAACCAATGCGCTTGGCTGTAGCCCATTCGCGCCAACGACCTTTACCGGCAAGATCGCCTTGATTCAACGTGGTACGTGTGAATTCGGGGTTAAAGCGCTGAATGCTCAAAACGGCGGCGCAAGCTTTGTGATTATTTACAACAATGCTGCCAATGGCAACACCTTGATCAACATGGGTGCTGGTGCAGTTGGTGCGCAAGTCACTATTCCGGCAATTATGATTGGCTTTAACCAAGGGACTGGTTTGGTCAATTGGTACGCTCAACATGGCGCTGCGTCAGTTGCCGAAATCAACCCATCGACCTATCTTGCCCCAAGCACTGCCGATGTGATTGCTGGCTTTAGTAGCCGTGGCCCTGGCGTTGGCGATGTGTTGAAACCAGATGTTACCGCACCTGGGGTTAATATTCTTTCCCATGGCTATACACCTGGGGCCAGCGGCGAAGCCCGCCACCTTGGCTATGGCACTGCCTCGGGCACGTCGATGGCTGCGCCACACGTTGCTGGTGCTGCTGCCTTGTTGCGCCAAGCTCATCCCAGCTGGACCAATGACCAAATCAAATCGGCTTTGATGAGCACCTCAAAGTATATTGGGGTGACGGTTGCTGATGGTTCGCCAGCTCAACCCTTGGATATGGGCGCTGGTCGGATCGATTTGAGCAAAGCCAGTGATCCAGGCGTTTTCTTAAGCCCACCAAGCTTGAGCTTTGGTCAAGTATTGACCGGTACAACCAAGTCGATTCTGGTGACGGTGACCAACGCTACCAATGTTGCTGAAACCTACAACATTAGCACCCAATACACGGGCGGCGGTTTTAACAACATTACCCCAATGGCTGGGGTAACACTCGCTTCAAACACCATTGCCGTACCAGCCAATGGTAGTGCCCAATTTACGGTTACCTTCAATAGTATGGCTGGGCGTGGCTATGGCGATAATCAAGGCTTTATTGTGCTTGATGGCCCAAATCACGATGCCCACATGCCTGCATGGGCACGTGTAACCAAGCCAATGGCCAATGTTGATGTGTTGGTGATTGATAACGATGGTAGTGCTTCGCTTGGCGGTGCCTATATCGATGTTACCCGCTACTACACCGAGACCCTTGAAGCAATTGGCTTGACCTATGACGTTTTGGATGCTGATGATTTGGCTGGCAGCGTAACGACCTTCTTGCCACCAGCTGAACAACTCTATCCATACAAGGCGATTCTCTACTTCACTGGCAATTACAACCGCCGCAATGGTGAGTTTACGGTCGCCACACCATTAACCGCCTTGGATATGGATCGCTTGACCGAGTATGCCAACAATGGCGGGACGATCATCGCCATGGGTCAGAATTTGGCGCAAGTGCTCAACTCAACCAGCTCCACCACCGAATCATTCTTCTATAGTACGGTGTTGAGTGGTGAATACGTTCGGGCCAATATCAACTCATCGAATGCGATGACGGTTACATCGCTGATCACTGCCACAACCCAAGCACCACAAGTCTTCCAAACCATGGAGATTGATATTGATGCTAGCGAGACTGCTGGCGGCGGCGCTCGTAACCAAACCAGCGTTGATGCGCTTGAGTCGCTCTATGGTACCGACTTCGATCCCAATCGCGATCCATTAATTCGCTCATTGTTCTCAATCGAAGGCGAAGAAGATGTAACGGCTGGGCGGCTGCATCGTGCCCAACCAAGCCTGGAAACCCCAGGTATCAGCTATCTCGGACGCACCATCTACACCACCTTTGGTTTAGAAGGGGTCAATAACTTGGGTGATACCACCAGCCGTGAAGCGTTGCTCGAAACCTTCTTCAAGGTCTTGTGGGATGATGCAACCAGCATGATCATGCCAACCTCAGTCGGCTCAAAAGTATGGCTCGACGTTGATTTGACCTCGGAATATGATGCTGTGCCAGTTGAATATCGCTGGGACTTCGGCGATGGTTCAGCCTATATGACGGTACCAGCAGGTACTCCGGTGGCTCATAGCTATGCAACACCAGGCCAAGTCTACACTGTTCGGGTGGAAGTAACCGACAGCTATGGCAATAAGACCTTGGCAACCCGCCAAGTTACCGCACCATGGGGTGTCTACTTACCAGTGGTTACCAAAAACTAGCCATTGATCGTTAGTTGATTCCTGCGACAGGCGTTTGGTGTTGTACCAAACGCCTGTCAGTTTTTAGTCCATTAAATAAAAAAAGCCCCGCGACCAATGGCTGAACACTGATCGCGGGGCTTCGCTTAATTATTGGTAATTGGCAACTTCGTCCTTGATCCGCGCGATGAACTCATCGACGCTAATGGAGCCGAGGTCGCCACCAGAGCGTTGACGCACCGCCACAGCTCCCGCTTCCTCTTCTTTATCGCCCACCACCAACATATACGGAATCTTCAGCTTTTGGGCATCGCGAATCTTAGCATTCATCCGGTTGTTGCTGGCATCAACTTCAACCCGCAAGCCTTGAGCATTCAATTTGGCCGCCACCGACTCCGCATAGGCCACATGCCGATCGGTAATTGGCACTAACGTTACTTGAACTGGAGCCAACCAGACCGGAAACGCCCCTGCATATTGTTCGATCAACGTGCCCACAAAGCGCTCGATCGAGCCAAACGGCGCACGGTGAATCATAATTGGCCGATGCTTTTGGCCATCTTCGCCCGTGTACTCAATTTCAAAGCGCTCAGGCAAGTTGTAATCGACCTGCACCGTGCCAAGCTGCCACTGGCGACCAAGCACATCACGGAAGATAAAGTCGAGTTTTGGCCCATAGAATGCTGCTTCGCCTTCGACCACAATATAATTGAGGCCTTTCTTTTCGGCAGCATTGATGATCGCATTTTGAGCTTTTTCCCAGACCTCATCCGAACCGATGTACTTGGGATTGCCCACCTCGCGCAAGCCGACCCGCGCTTGGAAATCCTTCAAGCCCATCGTGCCAAACACGAAGAGAATCAAGTCAACGACTTTCAAAAATTCTGCTTCGAGCTGATCGGGCGTGACGAACAGGTGCGAATCATCGACCGTGAACGAGCGTACCCGCAGCAAACCCGTTAATTCGCCACTATGTTCGTAGCGATACACCGTACCAAATTCGGCCAAGCGCAAGGGCAAATCGCGATACGAACGTGGTTCGCTAGCATAAATTTCAATATGATGCGGGCAGTTCATCGGCTTGAGCAGATAAATTTCGCCCTCTGGATTTTCCGTGTCATCATTTTCAATTTCGCGCATCGGCGGGAAAATGCCATCGCGATAGGTATACCAGTGCCCGCTCGTTTTGTAAAGATCGATCTTGCCCATATGTGGCGTGACGACTGGCAAGTAGCCGCGTTCGATTTGAGCTTGGCGCAAAAATCGCTCCAAAACATCGCGCAAAATTGCACCTTTGGGCAACCACAAAGCCAAGCCAGCCCCAACTTTTTGCGAGAAGGTGAACAAGCCTAATTCGCGGCCAAGCTTGCGGTGATCACGCTTTTTAGCTTCTTCTTGCTGCCACAAATAATGATCAAGCTCCTCTTTTGATGGCCAGACCGTCCCATAAATCCGTTGCAACATTGGGCGTTTTTCATCGCCACGCCAGTATGCGCCCGAAACTCGCAGCAACTTAAAGCCATTCGGCGGAATATCGCCCAAACTTTCGACGTGTGGGCCTTTGCACAAATCTTCAAACGAATCGTGTTTGTAGGTTGAGATGATCGTATCGCTGGCAGCGGCTTTCTCACCATATTCATCCTCGCCCTTCGCCAAGCCTGCGATCAACTCAAGTTTGTAGGGCTGATTCTTAAACAATTCGCGGGCTTCATCTGCTGAAACTTCACGATAAGCAAAGCGATGTTTGGCCTTGATAATTTTGCGCATCTTGGCCTCGATATCTTTGAGATCATCGGGCGTTAATGGCCGTGGCAGATCAAAATCGTAGTAAAAACCATTTTCAACCGGCGGGCCGATCGCAATCTTGCCCTCAGGGAAAATTTCGAGCACAGCTTGGGCCAACACGTGCGCCGTCGAGTGGCGCAAGCGATACAGTGGATCATTATCTGGATTGACTGGTGGCATAAGAAAACTCCTAGAAAGTCAAAAGGCAAAGGTCAAAAGGCAAAATGCCTACGATGTTAATTTTTGGTTATTGACTGATCAGAAGGTTTTATAAAAGCTTTTGACTTTTGCCTTCTGATTTTTGACTTTAATCTTACCAACATGGCATGAGATGGCGTGGTGCTTCTGGTTGGTGGGCCAAATCGCGCTGATAGACCAATTTGAGCATAGCGGCGCGATACTCAGCACTTTCGATCAGTTGCCAACCTTCGGCTAATAATTGCGCATCCATCGCGGCGCGGTCGGGCCATTCGCGAGCCTCGGCAGCACAGGGAGCATCGCCCTGAACTGGGGCATAGGCAATTAAATATTCCAACATTGTTCTGCTCCTTTAAGTGATTAATTGTGGCAGTATCACTTTCGTCCAGAACGATCACCCCCCTTCTTATAAGTCAGAAGGCAAAAATCAAAAGGCAAAATAGGCTAACCTATGTTCTATGCTCTTTGTTCTATGCTCTGTTATTGGGCTTCGACGGTGGCGGTGAGCACGCCTTCGCCGACTTCGATTGCGGTAATTCGTTGGCCATTGGCGGTTAATTGGCTGTTGAGTTTGGTTTCAAGCGTTTGCGCCAATTGCTCAGCATCAAGGAAAAAGCCCAGAGCGCCATCAATTTGGGCATCAACCACATCAATTCGGCCATCGGCGGTTACCTGCACCCCAGCGCTGGCACTCCCAGTCATGCCATAGGCACCAACGGTCGCGCCCAAACGACCTGGCGTAAAACGCACCGTCGCACTATCCAAGGGGCTAATTTCATTGGGATTAGCCTGAATATACTGGTTGATTTCAGTATCGGTCACTTGAACTACGCCTTGAAAACCAGCCGGAATTTCGCTATTGGGGCCGCCAAGTTGCTCATCGAGCTTGCGATCAATTTGCTGTTCGAGTTGGCCGCCCAAGGTATTGCCTGCTTGTTCGCTGAGCATTGGCCGTAAATAAAAATAAACTCCCAACAGGCCACCCAAGGCCAAAAATACAAAAATCGTCAGGGTGGTCAAACAACCAAACAGACAACCGCGGCGGCGTGGTGGCGGTGGTGGTGCATAGCCATAGCCGTAACCCATACAAAACCTCCTGTGGTGCTGTTAAACAAAAAAGCCCCGTCCATCACACATAGGACGAAGGCAAACATAAACCTCGTGGTTCCACCTAATTTCCAAATTAGCAAGCACTAATTTGCTTAAGTTGTCCGTTAGCGGGGACAAAGCGCATCGGTCTACTAGCCATATGGCGTTGGGCGATGAACTCAGAGGGGGTATTGGTTGAATCCGTGCCAGCAACGCTCGCAATCTATGGCGCTGCTTCCCTGATGGTGTGATTCAAACAACATGGCCTCATCACAGTTGGGTTATTGAATTGTGCTAGATGCTACCACACCTTGGCTTGCTTCGTCAATCAGCCGTTTGAATGAGCGTTCATCCAAGCGATCTCCGATAGCCAATAGTCCGATGCTCTTTTGTGGCCTGTAAGCATTGATTGACAACCCCAATTACAAAATGCTATAGTCGCTACGATTGATAGAGAAAATACCACCCCAACACGACCAACCCTCATTCAATCTCGATCTTTTTAATTCCGCTCAAAAAGGAGTCGGGTGTATGTCTGCGACCGTTGTAGAGATTAATTATGCGCAGATGCAACAACTTAGTCAGCGCTTCCAACGTCAAGCTGAGGTAGTAAGCCAGTTACAGCAACAACTCAATCACACTTATCAACAATTACAAAACGATTGGCATGGCGATGCCGCTAAAAGCTTTTTTAATGAAATGCAAACCAGCATCTTTCCAACCTTTGGAAAATTAAAAGAAGTTTTAGTAACAGCGCAACAAGTCACATTAAACGTTAACTCGATTTTACGCGAAGCTGAAACCGAGGCTGCCAACTTGTTCCAAGGAGCATTTGATGGCGGGGCCGCAGCAGGCAACGGCAAAGGTATCTATGAGGCTAATCCTGCTGGAAAAAGCAAATTGGTAACCGACCCAGAGTATCGCAAAATTGAGCAGCCAGCGTTTGCTCAAGATGCTGACGATAGCGCCGATATTGCCATTGATGATGTTAAACAAGGTCAGTTGGGTGATTGCTATTTGATGGCCGGAACCGCAGCAATTGCCAATACGCGCCCTGATATTATTCGCAATGCGATTCGTGATAATGGCGATGGAACCTATACCGTGACGCTGTATCCAGAAGAAGGTGTTTCAGGCTTTTTTGGGATGCGCTCCAAGGTAGAGGTAACTGTAACCAATGAATTTGTTCATTCAAAAGGTAGCGGTGCGCTTGGTTATGCCCAATTAAGCGACGAATTTGAAATTTGGCCAATGCTCGTCGAAAAGGCCTATGCTCAACATAAAGGCGGCTATGCCAATATTGTCAGTGGTAATGCAGGCGAGTTTATGGCAATCCTGACTGGCAACGATTCATCGCATACCGATGTAGAAGATGTTGATTTTGCCGATCTCAAAAGCCGCTTGGACAACGGTGCTGCAATTACTGCCGGAACCCCCGATTCGCTGACGAATAAACCAGCCGGAGTCCATGCCGATCATGCTTATGTCATTAAAAGTATTGATCCAACCAATAAAACCGTTACCTTATATAACCCTTGGGGTTATGATCACCCAACAATTACCTTTGATGAATTTAAAGCCAATTATGAAACCGTATCAATTAATGAAAAGGATTAAGGGTTATGCGGAATGTTGTCCAATGGTTTGTTTTTGCTAGCCTATTAATCGTATTAGGAGCATGTGCTATGAACAGCACCCCGACACCAATTGTTAACCCCGCCCCAATCGAATATCCCCAAACCAAGCCCGATAGCTTAATCTTGGCCTATGGCGTGCCACACGTCCAATTTGCCCAGCATTGGGTTCGGATCGCAAGCTATGATCGAGTGAGCGAATCAATGCTGGTGGAAATTCGCCCTCATCGCGATACAACCGGAGTCGAACAGTCGCTCAAAGTTGGCGATAGCTTAACAATTGGGAATCAGCACTATCGTGTTTTGGCCTTACAAGCGCCTCAGTCAGGCCTGGGCTGGCTCGAAATCGATTCACAGCCACAGCCATAATTGATCCACGAAGGGCATGAAGGACACGAAGCTAAGGATTCCAAACCTAATCAGCTTCGTGGGTCTTCGTGTCCTTCGTGGATCAAAACGGCCCCTAACTAGAAACTTGCCAAGCGTTCACGCAAGGTTGTAGCGGCCAACTCTTGAGCAGCTAAAGCCTCACGCTCTTTTTGCACAACTTCGGGCTTGGCTTTAGCCACAAAATTTTCGTTAGCCAGCTTCGTGCGGCGGCGCTCGACATCGGCCTCGACCCGTTCAAGCTCCTTGTTGAGCCGTTCGCGCTCGGCGGCCAAATCGACCATACCCGCCAATGGCAAGACAACTTCGGCTGGAGCAAATACCAAGGTTGTGGCTTGCTCAGGCCGTTCGCTCAGGCTTTCGCTAATCAGTAGTTTGTCGGGAGCGATCCGCGCCAGGCGGCTGATAATTGCAGTTTGTTCGGTTAACATCGCTGTGGCTGAACCAGCCGCGATCAATGCCTCGATCCATTTAACTGCTTCCACGCCTGTTTCAGTACGCACGTTGCGCACGCCGCGAATGATATTTTGCACCAAGTCCCAATCACGCTCAGCTTGCTCGTTAAGCATGGCAGCATTAATTAAAGGATACTCAGCGATAATCAAGGCTGCTGGAGTTGGCGTGGTTTGCTCGCTATTGTGTAATTTTTGCCAAGCGGCCTCGCTCACAAACGGCATAAATGGGTGCAGCAACCGCAAAGTTCCTTCTAAAACGCTGTAGAGCGTTTCGCGGGTGCGTAATTGCTGTTGTTCATCGCCAGTGTCAATTTGAATTTTGGCGGTTTCAATATACCAATCAGCAAATTCATCCCAGAAAAAGGTTTGGATTTGGCGACCAGCTTCGCCCAAATTGAAGCTGTTCATCAAGCGTTCAACATCGCCCGCTAAGCGATTGAACCGCGAAAGAATCCAGCGATCAGCGACGGTATAGGCTTGGGCATTCAAACGTTCAGCATCAACTTTGCTCTCGGCAGTGCGCGGCAAATCGCCCAACTTCGAAATCACAAAGCGGGTGGCATTCCAGATTTTGTTGGCGAACGAACGCGCCGAATCCAAACGGGTTGGTTGCAGCGCAAAATCTTGGCCTGGCGTTGATGAGGTGGCGAAGGTAAACCGCAGCGCATCAGTGCCATATTGCTCGATCAAATCCATCGGATCAACCTGGTTGCCCAACGATTTTGACATCTTGCGGCCATGTTCATCGCGCACAAGGCCATGCAAATATACCCATTCAAACGGCTCTTTGCCCGTAAGATAAAGCCCCAACATCATCATCCGCGCTACCCAGAAAAACAAAATGTCGTAGCCGGTTTCGAGCAGTGTGGTTGGGTAAAATTGTTTGAAATCAGGATTTTCAACATCGGGCCAGCCCAAAATGCTGAATGGCCACAAGCCCGATGAGAACCACGTATCCAACACATCTTCGTCTTGGCGCAACTCAACCACTTGACCATAATGCGCAGTTGCCGCAGCCATCGCATCAGCAGCATTCAACTCGACAAACATCTGGTTATCGGGGCCGTACCACACCGGAATCCGATGGCCCCACCAGAGTTGGCGGCTGATACACCAATCCTGAATATTTTCCATCCAATGGAAATAGATTTTATTGAAGCGTTCGGGCACGATTTTGGTGCGGCCTTCACGCACGGCGGCCATCGCTGGCTCAGCCAATGGTTGCGTTTTGACAAACCACTGGGTGCTAATTAATGGCTCGATGATTGTATCGCAGCGCTCGCAGCGGCCAATCTTCATCAAGTGCGGCTTGGTTTCAACCAAATTGCCAGTTTCAGTCAAATCGGCGACCAAGCGCTTACGAGCCTCAAAGCGATCAAGCCCAGCGTAACTGCCACCCTCAGAATTGATCGTTGCATCAAGATTCATGGCATTGAGAATCGGCAAGTTATGACGTTGACCAACAATATAGTCATTCGGATCGTGGCCTGGAGTGATTTTGAGCGCACCCGTGCCAAACTCACGCTCAACATAGGTGTCGGCGATAATTGGAATTTGGCGACCCAAAGCTGGCAGCACCACAAATTTGCCCACCAAATCGGCATAGCGCTCATCTTCAGGATGCACCGCGACCGCCACGTCGGCTAGCAAGGTTTCGGGTCGAGTCGTGGCAATCGTAATTGATTGATCGCCCTCGCTGATCCGCCACTCGGTATCGTTGGCATCGTTAGCAACTTTATAGCGAATGTGCCACAAATTGCCTTGCTCTTGCTCATCGCGATAAACCACTTCAAGGTCGGAGATCGCCGAAAGACAGCGCGGACACCAGTTGACCAAGCGCGTGCCCCGATAGATCAAGCCATCGTCGTACAAGCGCTTGAAGGCCACAACAACCGCTTGCGATAGACCTTCGTCGAGGGTAAAGCGTTCGCGCTGCCAATCGACCGATGAGCCGAGGCGACGAATTTGGTTGGTGATTGTGGAATGCGAACGGCCCTTCCATTCCCAAACAGCGTCGAGAAAATCCTCGCGTCCGAGATCGTGGCGAGTTTTGCCAACTTTGGCAAGTTGCTTTTCAACCACATTTTGAGTGGCGATCCCCGCGTGGTCGGTACCTGGAACCCACAACGTTGGTTGGCCGAGCATGCGATGCCAGCGGGTTAAAATATCCTCGATCGTGTTGGTCAAGCCATGACCAGTGTGCAGCACACCAGTCACATTGGGCGGCGGAATCGCAATCACAAATGGGGCTTTCGTATTGGCAGCAGTTGGCTTGAAATAGCCCGCCGCTTCCCACCACTTGTACAAATGTTCCTCAACCTTGGCGGCCTCGTAGGCTTGGCCAAG
Source organism: Herpetosiphon sp. (assembly GCF_003512625.1). Classification (NCBI taxonomy): domain Bacteria; kingdom Bacillati; phylum Chloroflexota; class Chloroflexia; order Herpetosiphonales; family Herpetosiphonaceae; genus Herpetosiphon; species Herpetosiphon sp. The sequence goes on from NZ_DOPT01000103.1 coordinate 42,850, forward strand.
ATCGGCTCCGGCTAAGGCATTGTGTAAATGTTTGTCAGCAGACATTGTTTAAACCTCAAACTAGAAATTAATTAGGACAGCGTAAATTAACGCATTCAGGGCCACGGGCAATATGTTCACTGAAAAACGTGTTGACTGCATCGAGATTAACATTATCGCGCAGCATCAAACGATATTCCCACGCAGTCATTGCCACAGTTGCATCCAAATCGAAGCGTTTTTGCAAAATTGTATGATGTTCGCGTTGATAAAGATTTTCAAAAGTTGCTTCTAATTGGCCAAGCTCATTTGCAGTAATTAATTGTGGGTTATAAAAAATAATCACCGCACCATGCTCTAAGTTATGTACCATTGCCTCATCAGTAATAAAATTATCGTAATGCCCCCATTCTGCTGGCACCATCGCATGATAGCCTGAGGTTGGCGGTAATGTTGGATATTCAACAATACCTTGTACATGATATGGTGGATCAACCTCTGGAATATATTCACCTAGCCACATTTGATCGATCTCAGCCTTTTTAGGCTTAATAGGGGGTTGTTGACTAAATGTTGCTAAAGTAAATGCAGGCACAATTTCAACCCGATCGACCTCACTCGTGCCCCAAATAATGGGATAGACCATCGTTTCACCACGGCGAGTATTTGGCAATGAAGTTTTTTTATTAATGTAATCGATATAGCCCGAACCAGCGCCAATAATTTGATCGTTCGTATCGTAAAACAGCATTGATACCAAGGTTGAAGTAACCACACCACTATCGGTTGCAATCGCGCTAACATGATAAGTTGGGTATTCGTAGCCCCAACTTTCCTGCAAACGCCCACGAAAGGGCATGCCAAACGTGGTTGGAGTAAGCGCCTCAACTTGTGGAATTGGTTGATCAATTGTGATTGGATAGCCCTGGCCTAGGCTAATTTCGACGCTTTTGGCGCGAAAGCTATCCCCAGTAAAAATCCCATCAACAACCACGATTTTTTGCTTGGGCAGCAATAATTCAATCGTATTGGTATTTTTCAGCACTTTATCAAATTGGCTGGTCAAGGTCATGGTATAGGGAATGTTATACAGTGCTTGATCACTGGGATTTTCAATTTCAAAATAGACCATGGCCTGATCGGTCATCGGCACTTGACCAACGCCCGATCGTACAATCGTGAGTTCAACCACGGCTAGCAGCGGTTGTTCGCTAGCGGGCGTTGAGTTGATATCATTTAACAATGGCCAAAATTGTAAACCAAGCAAAAGCAACAAGCCCAAACCACACAAACTTGCTCCAATCAACATTAACATTTTAGGCAACGAACGAGCAGGTTGCGGCATTGGTTGATCCAGTTTCTGGGTTGCTTGGCCCATACTGTAATTGGCTGGCAGCGTGAAACTAGCTTGTGAATCAAATAATGGCTCAGTTTGAATGCTTGATGGCGTAAAATTAGGCGTATCCTGTACAGCAACCAAGGGCGTGGTTGGGCTAGTGCTTGGATCGCTTGGTAGCTCAGTGCTTGGTGCTACGGCAGCAATTGGCTTAATTGGCTTAATCACAGTTGGCGTGGCGGCATCAATTGCGGCAATTCGGCGCAAACACTCGGCCTGTTGGGCTGGATCATTGACGATGCTCGCTAAAATGCGCCAGGCCTCGCGTTCATGCACATTTTGGCGAATCACGGCGGCTAAAAGCTGTTTGGCTCGATTGTGGTCGTTTTGAGCTAAGGCTTGTTCAACCTCGCGCTGCCAGTTGGTTGGTTCCATCACATTCCCTCAAATTGAAATAATTGCCGCTAAAAACAAAAACCCCACGCCCAACAAGGACGAGAGGAAACTCGCGGTACCACCTTGATTATGTTGCGATTGCAACATCACTCATTGGCGCGATAACGGGCGCACCCGAACCAACTTACTTATGTTCAGTTGATCGACTTCCAAGCCACGTTCAATTATTGCTCAACCGAGGGTGCTTTCAGCCGCCGACACCCAATCTCTGGCGGGAACCAATAATTTACTCATCTTGTTCAACGTCGTTTGTAGTTGCTCAAATAATAGCTATGCTTGCGGTTTGTGTCAAGATTGGAACGAGGTTATCGGCTGATGGCTATTGGCTAGAGGAAAATATGGCCCTCACCCCAACCCCTCGCCCACTGCGGCGGGAGAGGGGAGATCAAGGGTTCCGATAGGTGGTTCCCCCTCGCTCGCTCGGCGGGAGAGGGGGCTAGGGGGTGAGGGAACAACATTGGCTCCCAATCTAACAGCCCATAGCCTCTAGCCAAAAGCCTCTAGCCATTGACATGCTGGCTATAAATCTGTAACCTATAACCAGCAACCCACGTACCAACCCCAGCAAACCCGTTGTATGGAGAACAACCATGACCATTGTCCTTGATCAGCGCTCCGATCAATCACTTGCCGTCTACATCGACGGCGATTTGCAGTTTGATAGCCGTGATGAAGGGGTGTACCACGAGCTTTTGGCCTTGCCAGCGCTCGCGCTTGCCCAAGCACGCCGCCCCAAACGCCAACTCCGAGCGTTGATTTGCGGCGGTGGCGATGGCTTCGTTGCCCGTGAATTGCTCAAATCCTCAGCCATCAAGCAGATCGATTTGGTCGATTATGACCCAACCATCCTCGATTTGGCCCAAAACGAATGGCCTGAACTCAATCAGCATGCCTTAACCAACCCACGCCTAAAATTGCATATCTGCGATGCTGTGCAATTTGTCGATCTGGCGGCGCAGGCAGCCGATGAATACGATTTGATTATTTGTGATTTTACAGTGCCACGTGATCAAGCTGGCGCTCGTTTACACAGCATCGACTGGTATCAGCAATTGGCCTATATTTTGCATCCCCAAGGCTTGATTGCGGTCAATGCTGCTTCGCCATCGCAAACGCCAGTCGCTTATTGGATGATGTATAACAGCATTCGCACTGCCGATTTGAACCCAAAGCCTTATCGTTTTGCCTTGCCTTCGTTTACCGAAGCAGGCTACGGCGATGATTGGGGCTTTTTCATTGGTAGTCGTCGCGCGTTACGCCCACGTGAGTTTGATCATTTGGCCTTGGCTGAGCCACGCGAATTTTTGCACGATATCGAGCAACTGAAACGCGCCTTTGCCTTTCCCGCCGCGCTTGCCGAAAAACGCACCACCGCCCAACCAACCAAACTAGCGAGCGATGCGCTGTTGCACAGTTTATTCGCGCCAACCTGGGATGAAGCCAGCGGCACCGATTGGACATCACTCGATTTTGTGCATGATCCAGCGCCGTTGCCCAAACCGCATACTAGCCCAACCCTAGTGCCAAGTGCTGTCCAGCAGGCATTGCAAGCCGATCAAGGGCTTGATGAAAGCCAAGTTTTCGAGCAAGTGGTGCAAGTGATGCCCGCTTTACGAGCCGAACAAACCCGCAGCATGGTACGTGAATTTATCGCCAACCCCTTGCGATTTCTCAATTCGCTGGATTTGCGCAGCTTGGTTGAGGCCTTGTTGCGGCGTAGTCGCGAATTACCACGCAAACTTGTGACCGAATTACGCTTGCTGCGTCGCCATCTGCAACGCACGTGGGAGAATCCCCAATTGTTGCTCAGCCGTGGCCTACGAATCGTCTCGGTAATTGCCTTGGTGATTATTTTGGCCAACTTGCTACACCCCGACACAACCTATGCCAAAGGCGATACCTCACCAGGCTCTGGCGCAACGTCAAGTCAATCGATGGTGCGTACCAATTCGCCCTATGATGTGGTGCAAGCGCCGCCTTCCACGGTGGCTGGGCGCGGTTTCGCAAGCTCGACCTACGGGCGCGGACCGGTCGATGAATATGGAACCTATATTCCAACCACTCGGCGCTATCGCTACTATGGCTCATATTATGGCGGTAGCTCCTATCGCAACTATAACCGTAACCAACGCCCAAGCGAAGATCCTAACGAGGGCGGTGCACTCTATCGGCTGACTCCCGAAACTGATATTTTGGCCAATGGCGAAATCGTCATTATCTTGACCGATCAAGCCTATTTGTTGCTTGCTGACCAAGTAATGACCGTGGTTGATGCCGAAGATGGCTTGCCGATTGTCTTTTTGCAGCGCGACGAAGCCTTGATTTGGCGTACTCATCGTGAGCTTGACCGCCAACGACGCGGGCTTGATGGCAGTGTCAAAGCGAAACAAGATTGGATCGATTGGGTCAGTTGGGCCGGCTTTGTGCCTTGGCGCAACGATGATCAAGCCGAATTGAACAACATTGTGCAAACGCGGGGCACACTCGATCAAGCAATCAAAAGCTTAGGTTCGATTCCGGCCAATCAGCCCGCCATTCGGGTTGCGCCAACTGCTGGGGGATTTCAATTATTCTCCAGTGTCTGGATGAATGCTGAAGGCAGTTTGGCGATTCTCGAACAGCCAGATGGTAGCAAGGCCTATCTCAATAAAACTGGCTGGTTCCGTGATGCGGCACTAACCCAACCGCTTAGCGAGCCATACCCTGATGAGTTTCGCACGAAAGTTCTAGTGCCATTCTTGACCAAGCAGACCACGGAGTATGAGGCAATCAAAAAGCGCATCGAGGCTGATTTGACCAGTGCTAAGAGCGACTTAAGTTTGTTGAATTCAGACAAAACCGAGTACACGTCAATTCAAACGAGCTATGGCCCAAGCGATATTGTTGATTATGGCACGACCGAAATCCGCGTAGATGAAGCCTTGCGCCGTACCAACGACGATATTGCCCGAACCCAACAGCTCATCCAAATCTTGAATGATCAACTAAGTTCGTTGCCCAAGCAAAACGACGCGGCCAAGAAGTTTTTACAGAGCTTGAAATAATGTACGTCGCGATTCTGCCACAACTGAGCGTCAGCAGTGAACTTGGCCAGAAGTGGGAAGCTTTAGTTCAAGCCAATCCCGCTGGTGGCGTGATGCAAAGCTTAGCTTGGGGTCAATTCAAACAACAACGCGGTTTGAATGTTGTGCATTTTGGCCTATTTGCTGCTACTGATCAACTAATTGGTGGCATGCTCTGCACAATTCCAGCGCAGAGTGGGGTTGGCAGCAATTTGATCGCCGCCGATGGGCCAATTTTGCCCTGGCACGATCAAGCGCTTGCCCGCCAAGGGCTGCGTTTATTGCGCGAGGCGGCTGAGCACCATGCCAGCGCTTATGGCGCGGTTGGTTTGCGGATCGAGCCACGGCTTGAACGTCCAGCATCCAATTTGCTACGCGATTGGCGACGTGCACCCGTCGATATGCTGGCCCGTGAAACCCTTTATTTGGATTTGCGGCCTTCCGCCGAGCAATTGTTGGCAGCCATGAAACCCAAAGGCCGCTATAACATTCGCTTAGCGGCGCGACGTGGTGTCACAGTGCGCATCTCGCATGATCTGGCTGATATTCCCTTGTTTTATCGCTTGATGGATGAAGCAGGCGAGCGCGACGATTTCTATGTTGAGCCAATCGACCATTTTAATGATCTGTTGGCGACCTTGGCTCCGCTTGGTTATGCCCATTTGTTGTTTGCCGAGTATGCTGGCCAAACCTTAGGTACGTTATTGTTAATTACCTATGGTCAGCGGGCGGTGTATCAATATGGTGGCATTAGCAACCAATTGCGCGAGCAGATGGCGGGCTACGCCTTGCAATGGGCCGCCATTCAACAAGCCCAACGCTTGGGTTGCACCAGTTACGATTTTTATGGATTTGAACCAACAGGCGATCCGCATCACCCATTTGCAGGCTTTTCGCGCTTCAAGCGAGCCTTTGGTGGGCAAGCAATTGCCTTGATTGGCGCATATGATTATTATTTCACCGAACAACTAGCCGATGTGATTATTCGCGCAGTGCGCGAATTGGCCTAGCTCGTTGTTATGAGGAAACGCCTTTTAGTGCTTCCGAGGAGGCTCAATGAGTCAACCGCCACGTTTTGGCCGGATACCGCCAAACACAGCTCAATTGGTAGCGGGCCTTGCCCAAACCGTTGCAGGCCAAGTTGTAACAGCCTTGCCTAACCATGCAGGCCATGCAACTCGCGCCGCAGCTACCGAAATTATTCTGGGGATTGTGTTGCGCGACTGGCGCGAAAATGAAAACACTTCAGGTTTATTGCCTGATGATGTGGCCGACTTACGTTCATTTGTGCAGCTTGCCGCCACGTTAGCCGGCAACGATCTTGAAAATCAGGGTGCGCCGGTTTTTCGGGCGGTGCTCACTGGCTTGATGGAAGATTGGCTGGCAAATTGGAATGCTCCAGGCGACCCTGGCGCACCTGGCCCATACTAAGCCCCCACTGGTGGATAAATCGCTTTTTTTGAGCTTCAAGGAGCATGCATGTCTGGTGATGAAATTATGACGTTGGTGGGTCGGGTCGCTGCTTCGGTTGGTTGGACGCTCGTCAGTGTCTTGATTTTCTACGGCGGCGCTCGGCTGTACGATTTGCTTGATCCAATTGATTATCGTGAAGAAATTAAACGTGGCAATGTGGCCGCAGCGATTCAATTAGCAGCAGTGACAATTGCCTTAGCCGCAATTGTTATCATGGCAGTGGCAACCTAACATGGATACACAAACCCAACCATTTTGGCAACGCTTCGGCATCCATACGCTTAGTCTTGGCTTGGGTGGGGCTATTGCTAGCCTTGTATCGTTGTTGCTAGGAAACATCATTTTTGGCCGTTCAAGTCGGGTATTAACTGGTGGTATGCCCGTATTTTTGGTCATAATGATGGTCATTGTAGGTTGTGTATCCTACTTTATCATCAAACGTTGGTTTCGTGGTTGTTCTAGCTTTTTGGTGATTGGCGGCTGGTTTCTTGCCCACTTCGTTGTGAATGTGATTGCTGTCGTCTTCTTTGATTCAGATATGTCGATTGTTTCCTACGTAATCACTTGGCTGATTATGGGAGCACTTGGCGCACTGATGTTCAGCAATTCCACCTTTGCTCGGAGCATTGGGATGGTTGGGGCAGGCACCGCAATCGGCGCAGGAGTGTATGCGGCTTCACGCAACAACGAGGTGCTCAAGGCCTCAGGGTACGGGCGGATTCCGCCATCGACCGTGATTTTGCTAACCCAGCATGTTCGCTTTGCCAACGATGCGGTCAATCAACTACCAGCTAATGCCCCTGCTAATATCCGTAAGATCGCAGTCAATGTTGTGCTCGAACACGTGATTCGCGATTGGTGGTCGAACGGCAATAACGAAGGCCTGACTCCCGCCGATGTCAACGATTTGGGCGCGTTTGTCCAACTGGCTTGGTTTGCGGCGCGTGGTCAAAGTCACTTGTTGCAAGCTGAAGCCGTGTTTCGGGCAAGCTTGATCGCATTAATGGACGATTGGTTTAATTCGTGGAATGCCGAAGGAGTTGAAGGCGCACCACGCTGGCAATCCAAATCATGAGCAATTTCATCCAATCGCCAATCTATCCCGCTGCTGGGCGACACCTACTTGCAAATTTAGGTGGCTGCTCAGCAGCAATCCTCAATGATCGCGATTTGCTGCAAACAATTGTGATGCAAGCAGCCAATGCGACCAATGCCACCGTGCTCGAAATTGTTGCCCATCAATTTACGCCTCACGGTGTTACCATCGTGGCCGTGTTAGGCGAAAGTCATGCCTCGCTACATACCTATCCTGAGCATGGAGCGGCCTTCTGGGATTGTTTTACCTGTGGCGAGCAATGCCAACCGGAAGCTTCGTTGGGTGTGCTCGTTCCTGCGCTGCATGCGACAAATGTCCATTCTCAGCTTATAGACCGTACTATCAGCGAAGTCACCCAAACAGCCCCCTCGACAGTGGCTTAACGCTATGTCAAGATCGTACTAGCCTTTAGTTTCCAGCGATCTTAATTTTAGCGAGGAGCCGCCATGCGTACTCAATACCCTACAAACGAAGCCCAACGTCTTGCTGCCCTGCAAAGTTATGGCTTGCTGGCCCGCCCCTATATTCACGAATTCGATGAATTAGCCCGCTTAGCGGCGCTTTTTTGTGCGACACCGATTGCGATTATTTCGTTGATCGATCATAAATATCAATATATCAAAGCGGCTTTTGGCAGCCAACTCAAAACAATTCCGCGTAAATATTCGTGTTGTGCGCAAACGGTAGTTGAGCGTGAGCTGGTTGTTTATGATCAAGCCAGCCTTGAGCGTAGTTTTGGGCATCATCCCTTAGTGCAGCAGGGTTTTCAGTTCTATGCGGGCATGCCGATTATCAATCAACAAGGCTTTGCTCTCGGTTGTATCGCGGTGATCGATCACCAACCTCGCCAACTTAGCTCACAGCAACGTGAAAGTTTACAATTGATCGCTCAGCAATTAAGCCATCAATTTGAGCTGTTTCGTCAAGTTCAGCAATTAACGGCCTTGCCTCATGATGTTTTCCATTCGAGCATCGCCAGTGATCCCCAAGTGCCGAGCAAAACGCCCTTAATTGCTAAAATGAGCCAGCAATTGCATAAACCGCTGCATACGATTATGACCGATAGTCAGCTTTTGGCTGATCAGTTGATCGAAGCGGGAGTAGCCGAGTTGGAGCCAACTGCCCATCACATTCAAGAAACCAGCGCCCAGCTTTTGGCATTAATCGACGATATGATCGATTTGGCCAAGATTGAACATGGCCAACTTGATGTGCATTATGAAGAGGTTTGTCTGGGGCCGTTGATCGATCAATTAAATGTGATTGTTGCGCCATTGATGGTGCGCAATCATAATACGTTTCATGTGCAAATTGGCACACGCCAACGCATTTTTTGGAGTGATAATCGCTTGGTACGTCAAATTTTGGTAAATGTGGTTGGTAATGCTGCCAAATTTACCCACGCTGGCTCAGTGCGCATCGAAGTCAGCGAAGAACAGCGCAACGGTCAGCATTATTTGGCCTTTCATGTGATCGATACAGGCATTGGCATGACTCCTGAGCAACAAGTCCAATTGTTTCAAGAGCAACCGCGTTTGGGAAAAAGCCTGGGCAGCCAACCAAGCACTGGTTTGGGTTTGGCGATTAGCAAACGCTTGGCTTTATTGCTTGGCGGCGATATTACCTTGAGCAGCAATCCTGGGATCGGCAGTCATTTCACGCTTTACCTACCCTTGAAAGCAACCCCGCAAATTACACAGCCGCAGGCCGCTTAATGCTAAACTTGATTGGCAATAAATTTTAGTATTCTTGAGGATTCACCACCCTTCCGTCCCGCCTCAAGGCGGGAAACGCCGGGGGCTTTAATCCCCCGGCACCCCCTCAAGGGCAATCAGTGGCAGTCATTCCTCCACCGATGAACCAGCGTATCCATGGTTCGCAGCAAAAACCGACCCTTGAACGCTACCACCCCGCGCCCGCAGAGCCAGGCGAGGAGGAACCGCCAAACCAAACTCCCCTCGCCCGCCGCCGTGGGAGAGGGGTTGGGGGTGAGGGCATGTAGCGATTAATTGTGCTATACTCGCAAGCGCTGCATCGATTTAGTCCCTCCGTTGCAGAAAAAATCTAACTATACCAATTCAAAGAACAGTGTTGTTCATGGGTGCTGGTTGCGGCATCCCTAGAAAAGGAGCGATTTCGATGCGAGATAGTCTGCCTTCATTTGATGTTGCCAAAAGTGCGACGATGCAGGTGGTTCAGGCCGAGCCATTTAATGCTGGCACACCCTTAGATGAGCTGGCCAGCAGCTACATTCAACCCACCAGCCAATTTTTTGTGCGTACCCATGGCACGATTCCTAGCCTCGACCCTGAAACCACCACAATTCAACTGCAGGGCTTATTGGCTCAACCATTGAGCATCAGCATTGCCGACATTAAGCAACAATTGCCCTATGTTGAGCAGGTTTCGACCTTGCAATGTGCTGGCAACCGCCGCCAAGAGATGCACGCCTACCAGCCAATTTATGGCGAATTGCCCTGGGGGGCCAATGGCTTGAGCACAGCAAATTGGGGTGGTGCACCCTTGCGATCACTGCTAGAGCGCTGCGAGATTGATTCGACTGCCCTGCATTTGGTGTTTGAAAGCTACGATCAGGTTGAGCGCCACGGCCAAACCTTTGGCTATGGCGGCTCGATTCCACTCAACGAGCCGATGATCGAGCATGCCTTGTTGGCCTACACGATGAACGGCACAGCCTTGCCAGCGCTGCATGGTGGCCCGTTACGTTTGGTTATTCCTGGAATTGTTGGTGCTCGCAGCGTCAAATGGTTGCGCTCGATTGAATTCAGTAGCGAGCCATCACACAACTATTTTCAGCGCCGCGCCTATCGTTTGGCCCAAAGCAGCGAGCCTGAAGCTTGGCAAAACGCGCCAATGTTGCACGAATTGCCAGTTAATGCTGTGCTGTATTTGCCGACAGCTGACCAAACCTTGCTGGCAGGCACGATCACCCTAGCGGGCTATGCGATTACTGGGGGCCAAGCGCTGGTTGAACAGGTCGAAATTTCGCTTGATCACGGCCAACATTGGCAACATGCTCGCTTGATCGACCCACCAAGGCTTGGTTGTTGGAGTCGCTGGCAAATCGAGCTAGAACTGACGGCGGGTGAATATCAATGTTGGGTTCGCGCCACCGATTCGCTTGGTCAACAACAACCAGAGCAGCCAGCTTGGAATGTCAAAGGCTATCATCACAACGCAATTCAACGAATCCAACTAAGCGTTTGCTAGATCAGCGATCATCGCTAACGATTTTGTTAGTGATGATCAGCGAAATTGCTGCTCTAAATGCGGTTAAATCAACGGCGTTCCTATCAGCGCGTGGTACTATAGTTGCAGAAGAAAATATGAGCGTCAGCACGGCTGGGTGGAAGACGCAACACGTAGGACGACGAGGAAATCTTTCATGCACGAAACAACACTCGTGTCACGCTCGGCGCAAGGATTGCGCTGCGAGGTCTGTCAATGGCGCTGTCTACTCGCTGATGGTGAATGGGGTCGTTGTGGTGTGCGCCAACGCCAAGATCAAACAATTACAGTTCATAACCATGGTTTAGTGTCAGCAGCCACGATTGGCCCGGTTGAGGATTATGGGTTTCGCCATTTTTTTCCTGGGGCTAGCGTGTTTGCAATTGGAGGTTGGGGCACATCGTTCCCCGCCCATCACGATGCAGCCTATCACGCCCAAATTCCGACTGATCCTGCCAAACAACGTTCGATTGATCCGGAACGGGTGGTGGGATTTTCGCAAGAGCGCATGACGCGTGGGATTGTTTGGGCCTATAACGAGCCAACCATGAACTTTGAGCATGTGCTGGAAACCGCCCGTTTGGCTCGTTCCACCAGCCGCATGACTGGTATGGTAACCAATGGTTATTGGTCAAAAGCGGCGCTCGATCAGCTTGCACCCTATATCGATGGCTTAATGCTAACGGTTTATGGCTTGAGTGATGCCAGTTATCAAGCATTAACCGGAGTTGAACAATGGCAAGGGATTTTTGCGGGAGCCGAGCATGCGGTCAAACGCTGGGGCTGTCATCTTGAAATTACCACGCCAATTGTCACTGGAGTGAATGATAGTAGCGCCGAAATTGAAGGTATTGCCCGCTGGATCAAACGAAAATTCAATGGCCTGATTCCATGGCGGATTATCCCAAGTCGTGATGCTGATACCAATGCTGCGACTTCGGTGCGCAAAGTAGCCCAAGGCTTGGGCTTGCCGTTTGTCTATGGAGCACAGCCCACCGAAACCACGCGTTGCCCCAAATGCGAATGGGCGGTGATCGAGCGCTTCGATGGTCAGCCACGGGTGGTTGGGGTTAACGACAGCCAGTGCGAAAACTGTGGCAGCGAAGTCTACATTCGCTCATCATTATTCAAACGCAACAAATTAAACGACTAAATACGCAGCTAAGGAGCCTGCCAATGCCCAAACAAGCAGCCCTGATTGTGCAAGATCCTTTGGTTGTGCTGGCGCGTCAAGCGGTCAATCGCTTTATTCGCCAAGGCGAGTTGCTGCCTGTGACTGAGCCATTGCCGAGCGATCAACGCCGCAGCCAAGGCGTTTATGTCAGCTTGATCAAAGCTGGGCAGTTACGTGGTTGCGTTGGCAGCGTGCAACCACAACAAGCCTCGTTAGCCAAAGAAGTGATTTATATGGCGGTTGCGGCAGCAGTGCACGACCCGCGATTTAGACCAGTGCAGCTTGATGAGCTTGATCAATTGAGCTACATCGTTGATTTAGTTGAAAACTTGGCTCTGCTGAAAAATAAAGCTGCCCATGATCCGGTGGCTGAGGGCTTGCGAGTGCAACGTGGGCGCAATCAAGGGGTCGTGCTGCCGAATACCACTGGCATTACGACGTTTGAGCAACAACGCCAATTGGCCTATCAACGGGCCGGCCTTGAACTCACTATATCTGCAACGCTTGAACGTTTTCAGGTTAGGCGGATTATTGAGTTATCAGGTAATTATCAGGAAACTATCAGCTTATAACCAAGCCCTGTAATTTGCAGAAATAGCAAAGCAGCATATAATCTAGCAGCCATCACATGGATAGGACGCACCAACATCAATTGTTGATCAGCTTGCTCGGCAAAAGTCATGGGTCTGCTATACACAAACGGCTATTGTGCGCTGCCCAAGCAATCAGCATAATTGAACTGCGCCCAGCAAAATCACCCAAGCTAAACCTAATCGATGGCATATCACTTGCATTCCACAACGCTGTGTGAACCGAGGAATGGATTCAATTCGTTTTTGAACTTTTTATTTGAGGAGCGCCCTAGTATGTTGACTATCGTGTTTTGGGCATTTATGTTGCTCTGCTGTGCTGTGGCTCCGGTCGTGATCGGCTTGCGCAGTTTTAGCGAGCCAGTCGAAGCTCAATACGAAGCAAACCAAGCCTCAAACCAATAAGTACGCAAATTGACCAAATACCCACAGCGGCGTATACTACTGCTACAACCCAATATCGCTGAATGAAGGACGCGGAAGAGTATCCCCACAGGGATCGCCGACGAAGCAAATTACGGGTAGCCAACCCGTTGATGAATCTTTCAGGCTCCAACACCGTGTCTCGACAGCGCTCTGGAGAGCAAGCATTCACTTGCACCGATGGAGTAACTTGCAGCGCAAGGAATCTCTCAGGTCAATGGACAGAGATCAGGCATTTTGTATGTCGTGATCTCTTTTTTATTTAAGCGATTTTGCTCATGTGGCGTTACATTGTCTCAGCCGCCGCCGATGGCGCAACCAATATGGCGATTGATCATGCCTTGGTGCTGCATGCCAATCAATCGCCATACCCAACCCTACGAATCTATCGTTGGCAGCCTGCTTGTCTTTCAATCGGCGCATTTCAACCCTATAGCGATGTTAATGTGGCGGCTTGCCAACAAGCCCAAATCGAGATTGTGCGACGGCCAACTGGTGGTCGTGCGATTTTGCATGATGCTGAATTGACCTACTCGATCACGGCCCCCAACAGCAACCCACTGCTTGGGGGTCGGGTTTTAAAAACCTATCGCACCATCAGCCATGGATTATTGGTTGGTTTGCGCCAACTGGTAAGTACTGTCGATTGGGCTACTAGCACTAGCGATGGGCCAAAATCAGCCGCCTGCTTCGATACTCCCAGCGATTTTGAGATTACGGTAGCTGGGCGTAAATTGGTTGGTAGCGCTCAAACTCGCACGCGGGGCGCAATTTTGCAGCATGGCACGGTGCTATTGCAGGCAGATCGCCAGCAGTTGAGCCAAGTGTTGCATTTACCAACTGAGCTTGATTCAGCAGCGTTGGCCGAGCGTTTGATTGCGCTCGATGAAGCGGCCCAACGCCCCGTGAGCTTTGACGAGGCGCAACAAGCGATTGTTGCAGGCTTTGCTACAGCTTTCAATCTCGAATTCCAACCTGATCAATTGACTGAGCAAGAGCTGGCCACAGCTGAGCGCTTGCGCCATGAACGCTATACCAACCCTGAATGGTTACAACGACGCTAAGTGATTTACGAGGTTTTTTGATGAAACAAACACCACTCAATGCACGCCATCGCGCCCTTGGAGCCAGAATGGTCGAGTTCGGCGGCTGGGACATGCCAGTCCAATATGCGGGCATCATCGCTGAACACAAGGCAACCCGCGAAGGCGCTGGCCTGTTCGATATTAGCCATATGGCGCGATTTTGGGTCACTGGCCCCGATAGCGAACGCTTTATTCAGTTGATCGATACCTTTGATATTAGCAAAACCGCGATCGGCCAATCCGATTATGGGATTATGTGCTACGAAGATGGCGGGATTGTTGACGATATTTTCACCTATCATCTTGGCCCCGACGAATGGATGGTTGTGGCCAACGCTGGCAACGCCGAAAAAGATTGGGCTTGGCTCAATCAACATACTGCTGGCTACGACGTGGTGCTAACTGATCGCTCTCAAGAGTTGGCGATGATCGCATTGCAAGGGCCAAAAGCTGAAAGCCTGTTGGCTCCCTTGACTGATGCTGATGTGGTCAATTTGGCGTTCCATGGCATCACCAAGGCTACAGTTGAGGGCGCTGCTGGTTATATTTCGCGCACTGGCTACACTGGCGAAGATGGCTTCGAATTGTTCTTGCCTGCTGGCGAGATCGAACGAATCTGGGATCGTTTGTTGGAAGTTGGGGCTACGCCGATTGGATTGGGTGCTCGTGATAGCCTGCGTTTCGAGCCAGGTTTGGCGCTTTATGGCCATGAAATTGAGCGCGATATTAATCCTTATGAAGCCAAATTGGGCTGGGTGGTCAAGCTCGATAAAGGCCCATTCATCGGCTCAGAAGCCTTGCACGATATCAAGGCCAATGGTCCAGTCCGCACTCTAGTTGGCTTAGAAATGACTGGCCGCGGGATTGCCCGTCAAGGCTACCCGGTTGTGGCGCTCGATGGCAGTGAATTGGGCGTTGTAACGACTGGCATGCCTAGCCCAAGCTTGGGCAAAAATCTGGCCTATGCCTTGGTTAAGGCTGGTAGCCTCAAAATTGGCGCTGAAGTCGATGTGCTGATTCGCGAAAAGCCAGTGCGGGCAACCGTAGTCAAAACGCCGTTTTACAAAGCACGCTACAAAAAATAGCCTGCTGCTCTTGCATAAAAAGCCGCTTTGCTTGATAGTAGCGCCTAACAATCTATGCTGATTGTGTGCTGTTTTGGCGTTATTGAAGGAGGACCACCGAATGTCCAATGTACCACATGAATTGCTGTATACCAAAGAACACGAATGGGTGCGCATCGACGGCAACAGTGCAGTTGTTGGCATCACCGAACACGCCCAACGCGAGCTTGGCGATGTAGTATTCGTTGAATTGCCTGATGTTGGCAAAAGCTTTGAAGTTGGCGAGCCATTTGGAACGGTCGAATCAGTCAAGGCAGTTTCGGAAATTTATGCTCCGCTCAGTGGTGAGATTACCGAAATCAACAACGAAGTCGTTGATTCACCAGAATTGGTCAATGAAGACCCCTATGGCGAGGGCTGGTTGGCCAAATTCAGCTTTACCACTGCACCAAGTGGGTTGTTGAGTGCCGCAGAGTACGAACGCTATATCAACGACGAAGCCAATAAGTAGCAATTCAGAAGTCAAAAATCAAAAGTCAAAATAGCCAGACCCACAAGTTATGCTATTTGACTAAAGTATTTAACGCTGAGAAATCAAAAGGTGATTGGAATAATCCTAAGGCATTTCTGCCTTTTGCCTTTTGCCTTTTGATTTCACCATAAGGTGAAACATGAGCCACTACATTTCGATTACCGAGAGCGAACGCGCAGAGATGCTCAAGGCGATTGGCGTTGCCGATGTTGCCGAGCTTTTCCACGATGTTCCTGCTGATCTTCGGTTTCCAACGCTCGATCTGCCCGCCGCACTTGCTGAAGGTGAAATGGCCCGCGAATTACGCCGCTTGAGCAGCAAAAATAGCGATGTGCTGAACTATAGCTGTTTCTTGGGCGCGGGAGCCTACAACCACTTTATCCCTGCCGCAGTCGATTCGTTGTTGCGCCGCTCGGAGTTCTACACCGCCTACACGCCCTATCAGCCCGAAATTTCTCAAGGTACGTTGCAAGCAATTTTTGAATACCAATCGTTGATGTGTGGTTTGTTGCAGATGGATGCAGCCAATGCTTCGCACTACGATGGCGCAACGGCCATGGCTGAAGGCGCAATTATGGCGATCAGCGCAACTCGTAATCGGCGCAAAATTGTCGTGGCTCCTTCGGTGCATCCGCAATATCGCGGCGTGCTACGCAGTTATACCCAAGGTTTGGGCGTAACAATCACTGGCGACGAAAATCCAGCTGCCAGCGTGGCCGATGCAGCGGCTTTGGTCGATAACGAAACTGCGGTGTTTATTGTGCAATCGCCTGATTTCTTGGGTGTGCTGCACGATTTGAAGCCTGTCGCCGAACAGATTCACGCGGCTGGCGCACTGCTGTTGATGGTCACCAATCCGATCGCCTTGGGCTTGTTCCAAACACCAGGTATGGTTGGCGCTGATATTGCGGTGATGGAAGGCCAGCCCTTGGGGATTCCGCTGAGCTTTGGCGGGCCATATGTTGGCGTATTTAGCTGTACCGAAAAACTCTTGCGGCGCATGGCTGGGCGTTTGGTGGGCGTAACGACCGACCTCAATGGCCAATTGGGCTATGTGTTAACCCTACAAACCCGTGAGCAACATATTCGCCGCGAAAAAGCTACCTCGAATATTTGTACCAACCAAGGCTTGATGGCCTTGGCTGCGACGATTTATACCTCGCTGATGGGCAAAACTGGCTTGCGTAAAGTGGCTGAACTTTGCTACCAACGCGCCCATTATGCTGCCAAAGCGATTGGCAATTTGGCTGGTTACGAGGTGCTTGAGCAAGGCGCTTTCTTCCATGAATTTGTGGTGCGCTGCCCACGACCTGTAGCTGAAATTACCCAAGCCTTGCATGCTCAAGGCATTATCGGCGGCTACGATTTGAGCAAGGATTACCCACACTTGGGTAATGCAATGCTGATCTGCGTTACCGAGCAAAATACCAAAAACGATATCGACCAACTTGTCGCAGTGTTGGGAGGCTAAGCCAATGCATACCTACGAACCACCAATTTTTGAATTGAGCAGCCCCGGTAAAATTGGCGCAGCCCTGCCCGACGCTGGTGTGCCCGAAACCGAGTTGCCAGCCCATTTGCTGCGCGACGACGATTTAGCAGGTTTGCCCGAAATTAGCGAAACCGAGGTGGTGCGCCACTTCACCCGCATCTCACAGCGCAACTTCTGTATCGACACGGGGATGTATCCACTTGGCTCGTGCACGATGAAATACAATCCTAAAATTCACGAAGATGCTGCACGGTTGCCTGGCTTTGCCTTTATTCACCCCTTGCAAGCCGAAGAAACCGTCCAAGGTGCTTTGCAATTGACCTATGAATTGCAAAATATCTTGGCCGAAATTTCGGGCTTTGATCAAGTTTGTTTGCAGCCAGCCGCTGGCGCTCAAGGCGAATTCGCAGGCATTTTGGTGTTCCGCGCCTATCACCTTGATCGTGGCGATGATCAGCGTGACGAAGTGTTGTGCCCCAACTCTGCTCACGGCACGAATCCCGCGACCGCCGCGATGGTCGGTTTCAAAGTCGTCGAAATTGCTACCGATAGTCGGGGCAATGTTGATTTGGCTGATCTGCGGGCCAAAGTTGGCCCACGTACCGCTGGCTTGATGTTGACCAACCCCAATACCTTGGGCTTGTTTGATGAAAACGTGCATGAAGTTGCCAAAATTGTGCATGAAGCTGGTGGCTTGATGTATGGCGACGGCGCAAATTTCAACGCGATTTTGGGGATTGTCAAGCCAGGCGATGTAGGCTTTGACTTTATGCACTACAACTTGCACAAAACCTTTACCACGCCTCACGGTGGTGGTGGCCCTGGTTGTGGTGCGGTTGGCTGTAAAGAATTTTTGGCCGATTATCTGCCAGGCCCAATTGTGGCACTCAAAGAAGGCCAATATACCCGCCACACGCCAGTCAAGAGCATTGGCCGCTTGAAAGCCTTCAAGGGCAATTTTGGCATGTTTGTGCGGGCCTACACCTACATTCGCATGCTCGGCGCGGCTGGCTTGCGCTCGGTCAGCGAACACGCGGTACTCAACGCCAACTATCTACGGGTCAATTTGGATAAAATTTATCCTGTGGCCTACGACCGCACCTGTATGCACGAAGTGGTGTTGCAAGGCAAAATCAAGGGTGCGCCAAGTGTCCATACCTTGGATATTGCCAAGCGCTTGATTGACTTTGGTTTTCACCCACCAACAGTCTATTTCCCGATCAGCGTGGCCGAATCGATTATGATCGAGCCAACTGAAACCGAATCGAAGCGCAACATGGATGCCTTTATTGATGCCATGAAGCAAATTGCCCATGAAGCGGTTGAAAACCCAGAGCTGTTGCATGCTGCGCCAACCACCGCGCCAGTACGCCGCCTCGATGAAGCCACCGCTGCCCGCCGCCCAATTCTGAAATACGATCAAGCAGCAATCGCGGCTTTGTTAAGCAAATAATCCATAGATGTTGGATCTAGGCTCTATGTAATGGTTTAGAAGTTGGCAACCGCCATTCAGCCCTCACCCCAACCCCTCTCCCACTGCGG
>NZ_DOPT01000026.1:0-5375 GCF_003512625.1 Herpetosiphon sp.
GCGGTTGGCTCAACGGTGCTGGTTGGCGCAGCAAGACCACAATAGTTAATTCCGCCAGTATGACGAGCAGTAATTAATCGCTCACCATAGCGTTGCCCATCAAGCGAGTGTAAAACTGGCCCATAAAATAAATCAATTTGGGCGGCACACTCAGGAACTGCAACGTTCAAGGCTAGAATTTGGTTTGGCTCAATTCGTCCGGTTTCCCACGAATAAATCACTTGATGATCAATAATTTCATCGACTTTTTGATACGAAGCCATGCCCACCGTGTAGACACAAGTAGTCGATTTATTCTGAATTTTGCCAAGAGAGTTCGTGGAGAACCAACCAGACAGATCAATCTGAGGATTACAAACAGGTGTTACGGTTGGAATCGGCGTGCTAGGCAGATCGGTTGCAGTTGGTTCGGCAGTTGGCTCAGTGGTTGGCTCGGCTGTTGGCTCAACACTTGGTTCAGCGGTTGGCTCAACTACTGTGTCTACCGCTGCTGAATCGATTGCTTGGCCCACATTGGCAAAGGTGGTACTAACTCCACCAGCCACCACGATCGTTACAAGGAGTATAACCTGCGTTATCCATCGTTGCAATTTTGGATTCATAAAAAACTCCTTAGAATAAAAAATAGTTAAGAAAAATAAATTTAATTAAGAGAAGGGAATTATTAGGCTACTAACTAGTATAGTGACATGCCTAGCGGATTACTACCTCAACATGCACGTGATTTTTTAGCCCTAAAGGAACTACTTGCTTATAGTACTAGTACTATTTCAAACAATATCCTTTTTTTACGAACGGCATATAGTGAAGTAGTACTTTACCCATCAACTGGTGTTTCGAGCACATTACTACCCATAGCATGGTTAGAATAATTAAAATAGAGTAAAATATGTTGTTACCTCGATTAACTCGTACTTGGCGATTGCTCAGTTATCAACGTATTAGCAGATTCGGCTATCGGCTATACTAGGCCAAGCATTGTGTGTATAGGTGGATTATGTTGCGTGGTTTGCGTTCGCGCTGGGGCACTCTTGGAGGGTTGTTGCTGTTGTGGCTGATTATTGGTTGGTGGGCGAATGCCCAACCAAGCCGCTCGGCCAATCTATTGCAGCATACTTCAACCAGCGTTGGCGGCTTGTATGGCCTTGAGCAATCGAATAGTTTGCCAGGCGCGACTGGCCCAACTACCCGCAGCTACCGCTGGAGCAATGGCAATTTACACGTGCCACTCTGGCCGGCCAGCAACCACGCGCGGCTAGTTCAGCTTGAATATGTAGCCCCATTTGGCCCGACCAGCTTACAATTTGAGCAAACTCAAGCCCTGAGCCTAGCGTTGCAACCTGAACTCCGCCAACTCAGCCTATTTGTGCCCGCCGATGTGCAACAATTGCAATTGCGCAATCAGCCAAGCGAACAAGATGGACGCAACTTGGGTTTATTGCTCAGCCACCTCAGTTGGCAGGAACTTGGTTCAAACGGCTGGGCGGCTTTACCTGATGCTACGCCGTTTAATTCCAGCAATTTGGCCTTGCTCTGTGGCGTAGTGCTATTGCTTAGCCTTGGCTGGGCGCGGCATTGGCTGGCACTCGCTGGCAGCGGCTTGAGCCTTGGCTTGGCGGCTTTAGCTTGGTCGGGCAATTGGCTCAATCGGGCGGCGATCAACAGCCTGAGCCAATTGTTACTGGTGGCAGCCTTGGCAGTTGGCGCATACCATATGTGGCAGCGTTGGCCACGCCCAGTTAATTGGCGCTGGCTATTAGTGGCGATTTGGCTGATCACAACGCTCAGCCTGTGGACTCCAACGGTACAATATGATGGCGTTGGCTATTACGCCTATTTGCGTTCGGCGGGCATCGATCACGATTTTGATTTTAGCAACGAGTTTAGCCAAACTCCCTTAGAACTCAACACTGGGGTGAAATTGACCAAAACGGGCTATGCCGCCAATCCGTGGAGTGTTGGCCCAGCCATGGCGTTCGCACCCTTGTGGTGGCTCGGCCATGGCATTACCCTGCTCGGTGGTTGGCCCAGCGATGGCTATAGTCAACCGTATCTTGCTTTGACAACGTGGGGCAGCGCCTTAGCTGGATTAATCTTCATCCTAAGTTGCGAGGCACTGCTGCGCCGCCAATTTAGCCCTAAAATCGCCGCCCTAGCCACCATCAGTATCTATCTTGCTAGCAATTTGCTCTATTACAGTCTCTTTCAAGGAGCCTACGCCCACAGCCTTTCGGCGGCCTGCGTCAGTTTGATGGCGCTGGCCAGTCTACGGTTGCGCGAACAACCAAGCCTTGGGCGTTGGGCGCAACTAGGCTTGAGCATGGGCGCAACGATTGTCAGCTATTGGATTGGTGCATTGGTGCTGATACTGCCAGCGCTGCTGCTTTGGCCGTTGCTGGTTGGCAAACAACGCCTAGCATGGCCGAATTTAATCAAAGGTCTTGGCATCGCCGCGCTCGCTGGCTTGCTTGTGGTGTTGCCACAGTTGGCGATGTGGCGCTTGCTGTATGGCGCGTGGCTGACAATTCCGCAAGGTGGCAATTTTGCCACACCGCGCAGCAGCCAACTTTGGCCAATGCTAGTTGGTTCGCTTTACGGCATGCTCTGGTGGACACCAATCTATGTGCTAGGGTTGGTTGGCTTAGGCTTGAGCATTCGCCAACGGCAAGCTTGGCCGTATCTGGCGGCAGTCATTATTTATTTGATTTATATTTCGCGTTTGCCTGATTGGCATGGCAGTGGAGCCTTTGGTTTACGCCGTTTGACCACGCTTGCGCCTTGCTTGGCTTGGGGTGTGGCAGCCCTGCTGCACCGTTGGCGACACTGGCCGAGCACAGCAATCGGCTTAATCGCAAGTTTGGTTGGCTGGAATTTAGCCTTGATGGCACGCTACATCACCTATGCGATTCCACGGGGCTATCCAGCAATTGCCGAATTACCACTCAGCGCCATTTTGCTCTCCGACCAACCGCTAGAGGCCTCACGGCTTGGTTTATTGATGCGCAATGGTTGGTTCGGCAGCCAACTGAGCAATCTTCAAGGGCGTAGTTTATGGGTGTTTTTGGGGCTTTTGGGTAGTACTGCTGGGGTTTTGGCAATTTGGAGGTGGTTGGGGCGAGCCAACTCGCCAAGCCTAAATCAAGAGACTTAGCGAGTTAGCAAGGTTAATTGGCTCACTTGTGGGCATCGCGCAAAAAGCGGCGCACTACCTCGCGCACTGAATTTTTATCAGTCGCGGTGCACAAATAAATATGAATATCGGGATTCAAATCAAGCTGTTGGCGCAGATCAGCTTGGCTAATGACGGTGTTTAAATCGCTTTTATTGGCCACAACTGCATACGGCACTTCGCCATGATCGCGAAATTGAGCCAAAATTGCCGCTGCATCGTCGATCGTGGCAGGTTGCGAGAGATCGACAAGCACCAAAAAGCCGTTCATGTTTCTGGCCAAAATGTCACGCATAAATTCAAAACGGTTTTGGCCAGGCGTACCATACAAACGCAAGGTATAATCATCGAGCGCCACCCGCCCATAATCCATTGCCACGGTGGTATTGGCCTTGATACGTTGCTCATCGGGCGACGAGGTAGCTTTATCGGTATCAACAGTAGCAATATCCGATAATGATCGAATAAAGGTGCTTTTGCCCGTGTTAAAGGCTCCGGTGATCACGAGCTTAAATGTTTCCACAGGAATGCTCCTTTCATTTAGCGCAAGCTCAGCGCCCAACGGTAAACATCTTCATAGCGGGTTGCCGCAGTATCCCAACTAAAATCGTGGGTCATGGCCCGCCGCACAAAATAGCTCCAATCATTGGGGTAGCGATAGGCGGCTAACGCTCGGCCTAAGCCATGCAGCATAGCATCAACGTTGTAATCGCTAAACACCACGCCAACTCCTTCTGGTTGGCTCATATCGGGCACGGTATCAACCAAGCCGCCAGTTGCCCGTACCACTGGAATTGTGCCATAACGCATTGAGATCATTTGGCTCAGGCCGCATGGCTCAAAGGCCGAGGGCATGAGAAAAATATCAGCTCCAGCATACACCCGTTGTGCTAAGGGTGCATTAAATCCAATATAATTTGCCACCCGTTCAGGCACAAACCGGCTGGCATCGCGGAAGGCATCTTCATAGGGGCCATAGCCTGAGCCAAGCACCATCAGTTGGGCATCGGTTTCAGCAATAATCCGGCCTAAGCCTTGCACAATCAGATCAATGCCCTTTTGGCTATCAAGCCGTGAAACAACCGCCACTAACGGCACATCAGCCCGCTCTGGCAGGCCAACTTCGCGTTGTAAGGCCGCTTTACACACAGCCTTGCCCGCCAAATCATCAATACTAAATTGCTGGGCAATATGTTGGTCAGTTGCCGGATCAAAGTGGCGTGGATCGATTCCATTCAAAATGCCAACCAAACGATCCGAACGTTCACGCAGCATATGATCTAGCCCAAAGCCATATTCAGGTCGTTTAATTTCATCGGCATAGGTTGGGCTAACGGTTGTAATCACATCGCTGGTATACAGCGCCTGCTCCATCAGATTCAATTCGCCAAAGGCATCGTAAACTCCAACCAAGGGCCAAGCATCGTTGGCAAAGCGCCCTTGATGGGCCAAATTGTGAATTGTAAAGACTAAGGCTGGCCGAGCTGCATTGCCCCAAGCGATCCGAATTGCAGCAGCCGCATGCCAATCGTGGGCATGAATCACATCGGGCCACCAATCCATCTGGCGGCAGGCTTCTAAGGCAGCGTGGCAAAAAAGGGCAAAACGCACATCATCATCGCCATGGCCATAAATCGTGGTGCGCGATCCAAAGAAATATTGATTTTCAATAAACCAAGTTTGTTGATCGGCGGTTGCCCAAAGTTGGCATTCTTCGCTACGCCAATCCAAACCAACCGGAAAATTATCGCGGAGTTGCCCTAAATTCCAGCGCAAAGGGTCAATCGTACCATATCGCGGAATTACCAGCCGAACATCGAGTCCTCGGCGACGAAGTGCCTCTGGCAATGCACCCGCCACATCACCCAACCCCCCGACCTTGACAAATGGAACGCTTTCCGCTGCCAGAAACAAGACCTTCATGGTAGCCCCTTTGCGCTCGCGACAGGAAAGGGCATCCTGTGCTTGCCTGCATTATACTCGTTCAGTTGGCTTGATAGAAGAGTGCTTTTGCTGTGCCACGAGCCAAAAATAGCCTGAAATTAACGCAAAAACGGGCATGATCGCCCTGCAATCACACCCGTAACCCTTAGAATTTATGCATTTCACGAAAACCATAATTTCAGCTACTTGGCCGATCCCTGAGTATTCACCAATTGAACTTTAGGGTGCAGGGGGCTGACCCTATAGGCATCAACCTTAGCCG
>NZ_DOPT01000035.1:0-66502 GCF_003512625.1 Herpetosiphon sp.
GTGTTGGTCGGCGTGTTGGTCGGCGTGTTGGTCGGCGTGTTGGTTGGTGTATTGGTTGGCGTGTTGGTTGGTGTATTGGTTGGTGTGTTGGTTGGTGTGTTGGTTGGTGTGTTGGTCGGCGTTGGGGTTAATGTTGATACACCATACCAAAACCCGCCTTCGACGCTAAAATTGCCACCAGTATGGGCGACACTAGCATCGGCCTGACCAATCGAGCCATGCAGATCAAAATTGCCGCCAGTGCTATTGCCACCGCCGCTATCAATCGTTGACCAATCGAGGCTAAAAACCCCGCCAGTTTGAGCTTGGGCTAGCTGAACTGCTAGCATAAGCGCGATCAATGGGATCGCCCACCAGAGCAAACGACGTTTCATGCGCGTTGCCCCTTGCTGCGACGACCAAGCATCCACCCCAAGCCCAATCCAACTGCGGCAATCGCGATCAACCACAACCATGGGAGACTGGTTTGAGGATTTTGGCTATGTTCCAAGGCTGCGAGTCGTGCATCAAGTGCCGCCATGTGCTCGGCTTGTTGATCGAGTAATTGAGCTTGTTCGGTGGCTAAATTGTATAAACCTTGGACTCCAGCGAGGGCCACGCCATCAGCATCGACCGTGGCAATGTGGCGATCATCAGTGCCTAAACCAAAGGCGGCATAAAAATCTTGGGCGGTTGGGCCAATATGGCGAACTGCTGCACCTTCGCTGTTGTAGCTCCAAGCTTGTACGGGAATACTGGCAAGCTGATCGAGCACAGCTTGGGGATCGATCGTGGCGAAATTTGATTTGAGATTTTTATCTGATGAATTGGCCCATGTACCGCCTTTGCTCAGGAAAGCGCCACTTTCAGTTGCCAAAATCGCGCCATCAGGCATATCGACCTTGGTGCTGCTGCCAAACCACGCCCCACCTGGAGCACGCACGATAAACTGACCTGGCCCAGTCGTCGAAATACTATCATCTTTGTTGGCTTGTTGACCAGCCCAAACAAAACTCCCAGCGTGAGCAGCGACGGCATTTTCGCCAGCGGCAACGGTATAATCGGCCAAGGTTGTATTGCCGCTACCACCCAGAATTGCCGATAAGGTGCTGTTGGCATTATTGTTTTGCCCACCGCCGACAAATGTACCCGCACCTGCCGCTTGATTGTTGATACCACCAACTACGGAAGCGTAGGTATTAGTGGCATCATTATTGACACCACCAGCCACGACCGAATATTGGCCAGTCGCTGTATTGGTCTGGCCGCCCCCGACATATGCGCCAGTGTTGGTCGCTTGATTCGATTGGCCACCACCAACTCCGGCGATATTGGAAGAAGCAGTATTGCCGCGTCCACCAGCAACTACTGAATAGCCACCGCTGGCTGCATTCAGTTGGCCACCACCGATGCTGCTGGTATCGCCACTGGCAGCATTAGTAGTGCCACCAGCAACTGTGGTGTAGTTGGCGCTAGCGCTATTGCCACTGCCGCCAGCAACCGTCGCACCATCTTCGCTGGCGGTATTGCCATTGCCACCACCAACCGTGGCATATTGCTGACCAGTTGTATCGCCAGTTACGCCCGCTACGTTATTTGTACCACCGCCGATTGTGCCATAATCGTCGTAAACACGATTGGCTTGGGCACTGTTGGAATTGCCACCGCCGCTGATTGTGGCATATTGAGCAGCAGCACTGTTGTTGTAGCCACCAGCAACTGTTGAGTAATCATCGCTGGCAGTGTTGCTGCGGCCACCACTGACGATCGCATAGTTATCGCTGGCAACATTGGCCCGACCACCGCCAACAGTGGCATACATTTGGCTGACGGCCTCGCCAGTTAAACCTGCGATATTTTCGCTACCCCCAGCAATTGTGCCATAATCATCGTAAATTGTGTTGCCAGTTGTGCCACCACCACCAGCAATTACACTATAGCGACTATTATTAATCACATTGTTGATGCCACCACCGATCGTTGACCAAGCGCCGCTGACGTTGTTGGTTTGACCACCGCCAATCACAATGTATTCTTGGCTGGCGGTATTGTTGATGCCCCCACCGATGGTTGAATAGACATCGTTGCTTGGGCTACCATCGTTGCTGCCGACGCTATTGCCAGCCCCACCACCAATTGAACTATAGTTATCGTAGGCGCTATTCAGGCCACCTGAGTTGCCACCACCATTAATTGTGATCCCAATCGCCAACGATGAGGCAGTATTGCCTTCGTAGCCGCCAATTAAGTTGGGGCTAAAGCTGTTTTGGCGTGTCCAGAAGCCTGGCAAGGCTAAAGCCAAGGGCGCGGCTGTCACTTGTTGGCGGGGCGTGAGCGTGGTATAGCTGCCGCTAGCATCGGCCTTAACTGCTAGCTCGATCCAGCGACTTTCACCATTGAACAAGCCTTCGCTAAAGGTGAGTTCGCTAGTAAATAAACCATTGCTCACAGTCACATCATTGCGGGTGACTACGCCTAAAGCTGTGCCACCGACTGCGTCAACGTACAAACCAAATTGAAAATCGAACACACCATTTGCCAAGCTGCCACTTTCGCGTAACATGCCTTGGTAGGTAATTGTTTCGCCTGAAGGTGCTAAAACTGCCGATGGTTGCTGCTTGGTTTGATCTTGGGCAGCAACCGGTAGCAGCCATGTGCTGGCTAAAACGAGGGCGATTAGCATAAGATAGCGTTTACGAATCATGATTGTGGCTCCTTTGAATAAAATGCTGCCATGGTTCTGCACTCTTATCCCTCGTTCACGACGACGCGAGGCTTGAGACCCGAACTATCTAGATGGTGCGGCCTAGGGAATGAGTTTATTTATAGCACCATTAGCGGCTGAGATCTAGCTGCAAAGAGCCTGAGCCTAAAAAGAAATGACAGATAGATCCAAGATCCATCTGTCATTTGAGTTAAATGAGGTTTAATTATTTAATTGCGATTGGCAGCTAGATTGAGCTAAATCAGACATTTGGGCCTCTAGGATAGGAACTTTGGTCCTGATTGCAAGATTTAGGAGTTAGTTCTTTTGGGCTATTTTTTGATTCTTGAACTTCTTAACATTTATTTAAACTTTTTATTAATACGTGTACTTGACAAATGAACAGGCGATGCTTTATACATTCACTAAAATAAGTTAATAATCTTAACCTATTGTTAGGAGTCGTTATGCAACGTTTTTTTTCATTGATGTTGGTATTTAGTTTATTTGCGAGTCTCTTATTCAACCAAGCTACTCACGCCGCACCAAACCCATGGGCAGCCAATACGGCCTATGCGGTTGGCAGCCAAGTTAGTTACAATGGCACGATCTATGAGTGTTTACAAGCCCACACGGCCTTAGTTGGTTGGGAGCCAGCCACCACACCCGCGCTCTGGAAGCAGGTTAGTACTGCTCCAAGCGCTACGACAATTCCCGCAACAAGCATTCCGCCAACCGCTCCCCCTGCCACAAATATTCCGCCAACTGCAACCGCAACGCCGACGGCTGGCTGTTTAAATCCAGCGGCGGGCGTTGGTTGGCAAAGCCGCAGTTTAAGCAACCAAACTGGGAATTTTAGTTTGAGCTTTGAGGCAACGCTGAGCGCTAGCCCCACCAATGCTGTGATTGGCTTGGCCAATGCTGTGCCAACCGATTACACTGGTTTAGCAATTGCTGTGCGCTTTAATCCAACTGGCTCAATCGATGCCCGCAACGGCGGAACTTATGCTGCTGCTACCAATGTGGCCTACAGTGCTAATACACGCTATCGTTTTCGGATTGTTATCAATCTTGTGGCTCATACCTACAGTGTTTATGTTACGCCGCAGACTACTAGCGAAGTTTTGATTGCCAGTAATTTTGCTTTTCGCAGCGAACAAGCCAATGTGAGCAATTTAAACACCTTGGCGACGGTGGTTGGTGGCACAGGAGCCGTTGGCTCACTCAATCTTTGCAATATCAGCCTGAATCTGCCTGCAACTCCAACGCCGCTGCCAACCGCAACGCCAACCCCACGACCAACCGCAACCCCAGTGCCAACCGCAACTCCAGCGCCAACCGGTTATACCCCAGCTTTTTGTGCCAACTATCCACCAGCAATCGTCGCAGGCAGTTGGCAATCATCGGTGGTCAGCTATCACAATGGGCGTTTGCAATATACCAACGATAGTGCCCAAAACCGAATTCCTGATTTTAGCTATGCTGGCTATTATTCAGGCCAACGGCCACTGCCAAATCTGGCGGTTGTCCAAACACTCAGCCCAATCAGTGGCGATAATACCGCCCGCATTCAACAGGCACTCGATGCAATTGGCAATCGCACGCCCGATGCCAATGGTTTGCGTGGAGCATTATTGCTTGCACCTGGCCGCTACAACATCAACGGAACCTTACGCATCAACAAAAGTGGCGTGGTGCTGCGCG
Source organism: Herpetosiphon sp. (assembly GCF_003512625.1). Taxonomy (NCBI): domain Bacteria; kingdom Bacillati; phylum Chloroflexota; class Chloroflexia; order Herpetosiphonales; family Herpetosiphonaceae; genus Herpetosiphon; species Herpetosiphon sp. Next base: position 4,388 of record NZ_DOPT01000035.1, read on the forward strand.
GCAGTGGCGATGGCAGCGATGCTAGCACTTCCACGATTTTGCTAGGAGTTGGCAACACGCCGCATCAACGCACATTAATTGTGGTGGGCAACGGCGATTCAACCCCGTGGACGGCTGGCTCCGCCACCAACGTGACCGACCAATTTGTACAAGTTGGCAGCAAAAGCTTGAATGTAGCCGATCCCAGTCGTTTTACGGTTGGCCAAGAAGTGATTGTGCGCCACCCATCATCACAAGCATGGATCAACGCGGTCAATGGTGGCGGGGTAGTCAATGACGCTTGGTGGGCGGTCGGTGCTTTAGATATGACTTGGACGCGCCGAGTAACTAAGATTGCTGGTACAACCCTGACGCTTGATGCTCCAATTTTCAATCATTTGGATCGGGCGTTGAGCCAAGCGACGGTTGCTCCGGTTGCCAGCCGCACTATCATCGCCAATGCTGGGGTAGAAAATCTGCGGGTTGATATTCAGACCGCTGGCGGCGAGGATGAGAACCACGTTTGGGATGCAATTGGGATTGTCGGGGCAGAAAATAGCTGGGTCAAAAATGCGACAGTCTTGCACTTTGGCCATGCTGGGGTGTTTACTCAAGGCGCAATTCGCATCACGGTTGAAGATGTGCAGGCACTTGATCCAGTTGGCATTCGGACTGGTGGCCGTTTTTACAACTTCGATGCCGAATCGAATAGCCAACTCGTGTTGTTTACGCGGGTTCATGCCACTGGCGGTCGCCACAACTTTATTTCCAATGGAACTCAAACCACCTCGGGGATTGTTTGGCATCGTTCGACTGAAGGCGGCGGCTCGGATAGCGAAGGCCATCGTCAATGGAGCCAAGGTCTATTGTTCGACACCATTAATGCTAGTGCCGCCAGCAATATCAAGCTGATCAACCGTGGCGATTATGGCACATCGCATGGCTGGGGCAATGTGCATTCAGTCATCTGGAACTACAATCGCACGATGATGGTGCAAAAGCCGCCAACTGGCCAAAACTATGTCATCTCACAGGCTGGCACGCGTAGCACCTCGTATCCCTTCCCGGGCGCTGGTGGTTTTGCCGATATTCGCAGCGGCAGTTTAGTACCCAATTCGCTCTACGAAGCTCAACTTTGTGATCGGCTAGAACAGTGAAGTTACCTCACTACCTCACCCGATCCTTACAAGGGTAGGTTTTAAGATCCCTCACCCCCTCTCCCACTACCATGAGCGAGGGGAGTTCCATTGTTCATGCTGGGGTGATTCCCCCTCGCCTCGCGGGCGGGCTAGGGGGTTAGGGGGTGAGGGTATGCACATCGCCCGCCCGTCCAACCAGCGGAGGTGAGGGAATGAACGTCGCCCTATGCTATAATTGTACAAGTGTGCGTGGTGAATAGGGAGTTGTTATGCCAACGATTGCCCCCAAGGTGCTGAACACCTACCGTGTTGAGCTAGCGAGGGTGATGAAAGTCGGCGGTCTCAATGAAGGTGCGATTCGTAATGCCTTTCAAAATTTGTTGAGCGAGGCTGGCCGCGCTTGGGGCATGACCCTCGTCGCCGAGCAAACACTCACGCTAGGTTCGCGCAAGGCGCTGCGCTTCGATGGCGAGTTGCGCGATAGCCTCAAATTGCGCCATGGAATTTGGGAAGCCAAAGATCCTGCCGATGATTTGGAACGCGAAATTAGCAATAAGCTCCGCGCAGGCTACCCCACCAAAAATACGCTGTTTGAAAATAGCCGCCAAGCAGTGTTATACCAACATAATCAGCGGGTGTTGAGCATCGATATGCACGATGATCACCAGTTGGTACGCTTGCTTGAAACATTTTTTAGCTATGCCGAGCCACAGGTCGATGATTTTCACTTAGCTGTCGCTCGCTTTCGTCGCGAAATTCCCGATTTGGCCACCAGCGTCGCTGAAATTATTGCCAATGAGTTAAAACATAGCCGCGATTTTAAATTGGCCTTCGATAGTTTTGTGGCGTTATGCCGCAGTTCGCTCAACCCCCAAACCAGCGAGCAGCAAGTCGAGGAGATGTTGATTCAGCATTTGTTGACTGAACGAATTTTTCGCTCGGTCTTCGATAACCCCGATTTTGTGCGTCGTAATGCAATTGCTGCCGAATTGGAAAAAGTGATTGCGGCGTTGCCCAAACGGGCATTTAGCCGCGATAAGTTCTTGGCCAGCCTCGATTATTTTTATAAAGCGATAGAGAATTCGGCGCGGACGATCAGCGATTACAGCGAGAAATCAACCTTTTTAAATACGGTCTATGAGCAGTTTTTTCAGGGCTATTCAACCGATATCGCCGATACGCACGGAATTGTTTATACGCCTGCGCCAATTGTGCGTTGGATGGTCACGTCGGTTGAGCAACTATTGCGTGATCAATTCGACTCTAGTTTGAGCGATAAAGGTGTGCATGTGCTCGATCCCTGTGTCGGCACGGGCACGTTTATGCTCGAAATTTTGAATCAATTACAAAATAGTACACTTGAGCATAAATATCGCCATGAGTTGCATTGTAATGAGTTGTTGTTGTTGCCCTATTACATCGCAGCCCAAAATATCGAACATGAATTTTATGATCGCACCCAGAATTATGCGCCATTTGAGGGCCTTTGTTTTGCCGACAATTTAGAGATGGAAGCCAATAAGCGCCAAGCTTCGATGTTTGTGCCGGAAAATGCGCAACGGGTGCAGCAACAGCAAGATGCACCAATTTTTGTGATTATTGGCAATCCACCCTATAACGTCGGACAGCAAAATGAAAATGATAATAATAAAAATCGTAAATATCCGCATATCGATGCGCGGATTCGTCAAACCTATGCGAAATCGTCGAAAGCATCGTTGCAAACCAAACTTTACGATATGTATTCGCGCTTTTTTCGCTGGGCCACCGACCGCCTCGGCGATAACGATGGGGTGATTGCCTATGTTAGTAATGGCTCGTTTGTTGAGCAAATTGCCTTCGATGGCATGCGCAAGGAGTTGCTGAAGGATTTTACCAGCATCTATGTGCTTGATTTGGGCGGCAATGTGCGCAAAAATCCTAAGCTTTCGGGCACAACCCACAATGTGTTTGGCATTCAGGTAAGTGTGGCGATTACCTTGTTGATTCGTAATCGTGCCCAATATCCCCAGCGCCAGCAGGCCGAGCTACACTACGCCCGCTTGGATGAATGGTGGTGGCGTGGCGAGAAATATAGTTATCTCAACCAGCACGCCGATTATCGGGCGATTGCGTGGCAACAGTTGCAGCCCACCAGCAACGGCACATGGATCACCGAGGGCATAAGCGACGATTTCGCCACCTTTGTACCAATTGGCAGCAAAGAGTCGCGTTCGGGCAGTGCTGGCGCAGAACCAACGATTTTCAATACCTATAGTTTGGGCGTTTCAACCAATCGGGATACTTGGGTGTATGATTTCAACCGCGAAGCGCTGGCCAAACGCATGCAAACCTTCATCACTACCTACAATACCGAGGTTGATCGTTGGCACAATCGCCAAACTGAGGTAGCACTCGATGATTTTGTGTTGCAAGATGACACGAAAATTAAGTGGAGCCGAAATATTAAACGTGATTTGAAGCGTTCAAAAAAAGTTTCATTTTACGAAAATAATGTATTATTATCATTGTATAGACCATTTACTCATCGATATATTTATTTTAGCGATGTAATAATTGATGAAATGAGCAAGATGGGTCTATTCTTCAAAGGAGCAAACACATCGATATGTGTTACTGGTGTTGGTTCAGAAAAACCATTTTCATTTTTCATAAGTAATTATATATCTGATCTTAATTTTTATGGTGGAGGTTCTGCCACACAATGGTTTCCATTCTACATTTACGATGAGGATGGCAGCAACCGGCGTGAGAATATCAGCGATTGGGCTTTGCAGCATGTTCAAGCGCATACTGGCAACAATAATTTCGATAAATGGGATATTTTCTACTACATCTATGGTTTATTGCATGTGCCAAGCTATCGTGAACGCTACGCCGCCAACCTCAAACTTGAGCTACCGCGCATCCCCTTACTCGCGCCGAGCGTGATCGAACAATTGAGTGCGGCAGGTCGCCAATTGGCCGAATTGCACCTGAACTACGAGCAACAGCGCGAATATAAGCTCAAGCATAACGAGAATTGCAATGTCCCATGGACGTGGCGGGTCGAGAAAATGCGATTAAGCCGCGACAAAAGTGCGATCATCTACAACCAAGCCTTGACGCTTGAAGGCATCCCAGTCGAGGTCTACGAGTATCGGTTGGGCAACCGCTCGGCGCTCGAATGGGTGATTGATCAATATCAGGTCAGCACCGACAGGCGCAGCGGCATCACCAGCGATCCCAACGACCTTGATGATCGCGAGGCGATTGTGCGCTTGCTCAAACAAGTGATCACGGTCAGTCTCAAAACCATAGCGATCATCCAGCAACTGCGGGCAATTAGCCTCTAGCCGAGTTCCCTCACTCCAACCCCTCGCCCGTTACAGCGGGTGAGGGGCTTTTCGTTTCGTGGTTCCCCCTCGCCTCGCGTGCGGGAGCGGGGGTCAGGGGTACGGGATGTTTAGGGTGTCCACACCAAATATAACGGGGTCGTGCTATACACGAGGCCAGAAATATCGGTAAAATCGACGGTAATTGTTTGGCCTGCCCATGGCAACAGATCACCGACCGGGACTACCACCAAGGCGGCTTGAAGTTCGCCCGTCATCCCATAGTGATGACGCAGGATTTCAGTTGACCCCACTCGCAGAATCACCGCATCATCAACCAAACCTGGCACTAGTGCCGTCGGGCTTGCGGATAGCCAATAGTGACCACTACTTGATAATGGGGTTGGCAACGTGATTGTTTTGGTTAAGAAAATCATGCCAGGCGTACCAACTGGAGTTGTTGGCACGGCGACAGGAGTGAGTGGCGCAATCACCAATGGCTGACTGGTTGTGACGAAAGGCAGATACAAGGTTGGCAGATTGGTAAACCCATAGACCGCTCCGGCATCGCTTGCTAACTCATCAACCGTGGGCAGCGTGCTATGATCAACACCCGCCGTACTGCTATCCTCGTAGGGTACACCAACAACGAGCGTATCTGCTGCCACCGCCACACTAAAGCCAAAGATGTCGGACACTGAAGTTTGGGCAGCCTTGAGGTAGGTTTGTTGAACCCAAGTTGTGCCATTGCGCACGACGACATACGCGGCCCCTGCATCACTCATGGCTTCATCGACCGTTGGTGTCGCGCTGCTGGAAACACCTGACGTACTACTATCTTCATGGGGCGCACCGACTACGATAGTATCGCCCGCCACCGCCACACTAAAGCCAAAGATATCGCCTGCCGAAACTTGCGACGCTTTCAGATAGGCTTGCTGAACCCAACTTGTGCCATCGCGCACGAACACATACACTGCTCCAGCGTTGGTCATATCTTCATCGACCGTTGGTGTGGCACTGTTGGAAACACCCGCCGTACTACTATCTTCATAGGGCGCACCGACGACCAGCGTCTCCCCTGCCACCGCCACACTAAAGCCAAAGATATCGCCTGCCGACACCTGCGACGCTTTCAGATAGGCCTGCTGACTCCAACTTGTGCCATCGCGCACGAACACATACACTGCTCCCGCATCACTCGCCGCCTCATCGACCGTTGGCGCGGCGCTATGGAAAACCCCGGCGGTGCTACTATCCTCTTGGTGTGCCCCAACAACAACTGTTGTATCTGCCACCGCCACGCTGGCACCAAAAATATCGCCTGCCGAAACCTGCGAAGCTTTCAGGTAGGCCTGCTGGCTCCAGCTTCTCCCATCACGCACGAACACATACGCTGCTCCGGCATCACTCGTTGCCTCATCAACCGTCGGTGTGGCCCCGTTCTGTACACCCGTCGTACTACCATCCTCTTGGTGTGCCCCAACGACAACTGTTGTATCTGCCACCGCCACGCTGGCACCAAAATCATCGCCTGCCGATACCTGCGACGCTTTCAGGTAGGCCTGCTGACTCCAGCTCGTGCCAGTCCGCACAAACACATAGGCGGCTCCCGCATCACTCGCCGCCTCATCGATTGTCGGTGTCGCCCCATTCTGCACGCCCACCGTACCGCTATCCTCGTGAGGCGCACCAACCACAATGATATCGCCGGACACCGCCACACTGGTGCCAAAGCCATCGCCTGCCGCTACCTGCGACGCTTTCAGGTAGGCCTGCTGACTCCAGCTCGTGCCAGTCCGCACAAACACATAGGCGGCTCCCGCATCACTCGCCACCTCATCGACCGTCGGTGTCGTCCCATTCTGAACTCCTGCCGTGCTACTGTCCTCGTGAGGCGCACCGACCACAATTGTATCGCCGGACACCGCAATACTCCAACCCATTGCATCGTCCGCAGAGACCTGCGAAGGCTTGAAATAGGCTTGTTGCCGCAATGGCAATAGGGCGCGGATAGCCCGCCAGTCAGTAGCAGTAAACAAGGCAGCAGCCGTTGATGGAGCAGGCTTGCTTCCAAAACCAACGCCCATCGACAACAAGCCAAACAGTAAAATCCAAATGCTGCGCCGCGACCAATGCATTAACCACGATGATGAAAGCATACAACCTCCACGTACACATAAAAACGATCACTTCTAGTCTGCTGACCCAAATGGCAGAGAGGATGCAGGATGGCACAAGTGAGAGAGCGACCATATGCAATGCAACTATGTTCCAGCTTTAATCCTACTGTGGAGAGCATAGCGTGGCGGCGTAAACATACCGTAGTCATGAAGCATCATCATCAATAACATAGCTGCATACGATGATGAAGAAAGCTAATTATGCTAAGAACGTTGCTCACAAATTCTTAGCATTCAGGCAATGCGTGAGAATCTGCTAGCAGGAAATACAGAATGTTGCTCAAACATGCCCAAAGCAGGCGAAATCATGTCATTTCAAGGGATTAACAAGCATAATATTGCCCGAATGGCACGATGTTTTTTGATGGATATGGGCCGATATACGCGCTATGCTGTTGCCTAGGAAGTAGCGAGTAGTTTGTTATCGTAGTCACTATGTTCACATTTGTGCTGACAAATAAACCCAATTTCCAAATTACCGCTCGTTTTGCTGATAGAAAAGGATTTAAAGAGCATGGATGTACTCTATCAATCACTAACTCCCGTGATCTGGGATATTCCCCTGAGCCTTGATCTGCTCTTGTTGGTTGAAGCTCCCAAGCCTATGACAACGCCTATCACCTGCTGGTGGGTTGCCAATCAGTTACTAGCGCTCTCGGCAAACATCGTGTGGGAGGTAGCCGATTTTAGTTGGTTTTTTGCGCTTACCGATATTCTTGTTGATAGTCACATGTTGTCCCAAGCAGAAACCATGACCCAAGATTCGCGAATCGCGATCTATCTCGACCCCGGATTGCGCACAATCACCCTCGTCTCACCACCAGACTATCATCCTGAGAGAACGACGATTGATCGGGCAGCTGTGATAACCCTAGGAACAATGCTTACAACAACCGACCTTGATCAGACAATCCAAGGCCTTAAGCATGCCATCGAAACTCCCGATTGTGCTATAACCAACGATTTCATAGCCCAAGAAGCGGATAATCCACCGGTGGCTGATGGATTGCTTGAGTGGTGTCAGGCGTGGTTTCAAGCGCAATCGCAAACCAACTAAAATGATCACTTGCCCTTCTATTCGCGCAAGCAAACCCTACATCGTCCAAGCGTAGGGTTTGAGCTTTGAACTAATAATTGTAAAAACCTACAAAGTACCCCTCGCCTGCTCGGCAGGCGAGGGGTACTTTCAAGAGATGGCTGAATGATATTTGGAAAGATGCGTGGCCTAAGGCACCACCTTAGAAACTATGATTCCAAATCGGCCAAGTTTGGGTTGGAGCACTCCAATTCCAAAGCGTCCACTCGTTACGTGGTTTCCAGCTTCCATTCAATTTGCGCAATTGATACCACAAAAAGATGCGAACGGCCATCGGCTGAAGTGAGACATTCAGATTAATACTACCGTGAAAACCATTGATAATATGATAGGATGCACTGGCCTTCGCTTCGATGCCGGTCTTCAAGAAATCAGCGGTAATTCCAACCCCACCACGAGCGACAAAGATCGTAACGGCAGCCGTTGCGCTGGCTGAAGCCCAGACCGTTGGCGTAATCGAGATATTGGCATTGGCCGAAATCGGCACATCACAGGCACTTGCCACGATTTTCCAAGGAATTGAGATCGTTCCACTGGCGGTCAAGCCAAGTTGAACAGGCACTGGCCCGACCATAAAGGTTTTCGTAAGCGAGAAGAAATTGATCGTCGTTTGATATAAGTTGCCTGTGCGCTCAACCCCACATTGCAGGCGTTCTTTGATTGGGGTAAAGACATTGTTACCCAAGACCTTGACATACGCTTCAAAGTAGCGATATTTAATTGAATGCTCGGTCTGAACATAGGTTGAGGCTTGGGCTTCGGCCAGTGTATAGCTCCACGACCAAGCATGAGCTTTCGCTTCGCCTCGGGCCAAGGCTGTAATATCGGGGCCATCGCTCACATATACTCGTGATTTCAATTCGCCCTTGAGATCACCGCCGCCAATAAATTGTTGCCAATTCCAATCGAAAGCATTCAAACTTGGGCTATCACCGTTGGCATACAGCAATTCACGCGCCGTATGACGGACAATCTCGCTTGTATCGCTACGATACGCGGTGTTGAGAAGCGCGTTGGTATCGGCTGCTGGAAATTTGCGCAGGGCATCAATTGCAGAGGTACGAACAATCTGGTTGGCATCCGCCAGGTATGGACGAATAACTGCAAGATCAGTCGCGGTTCCGGCATTGCCCAAAGCGCGTAAGGCCAAATCACGCTCAGTATCGCTCTTGGCATGGGTCAATGTTGCTTCAATGATCGTCGCTAGATCGCGAGCTTGGGCTGGCTGTTCGTGTTGAATCGTACCTGCTATAGCACCAAGCACCAGCAATGCTTGCATTCCCTCAGGAGTATTTTGATCAGCCAAGGTTGTAACAAAGCGAATCGTTTCTAGGCTAGGCTTTTTGAAGATCGTCAAGGCAGTCAAGGCTTGGGTACGAATTGACGCTGCAACGCTAGGCGATTGAATAAAGTGTTTAATCACCAACGCTTGGGCTTGGGGATCAATCACTCCAGTCAGAGCGCCAATTAAAGGTTCATAGAGGTTGGTGGCGATTGTCCCTTTGCTCAAGCGTTGATCAAGCTGCTGCATACTTCGATCAAGCGTATTAAGCGTCGCCCGCAGCACGATCACATTGTTAGGATCGTGAGGATTTTGGGCTACAAGAGCCAAAGCACTGGTTAAGTCATTCGCCGCCAAACCGCGATCAGCAACAGCAGCCTGCTCAACAATGGTCGCTACTAATGGTGTAGCAACATAATCGCGCCCCTCGGTGCGCCGCATGAGGGCAGCCAATTCACTGGTCTGTTCATCGCCCGATAAACTGATTACCGAATCCAATGCGCCTGTGGTAACACCATCAAGGCTTATGCTCTCATTGGCATTAATTCCCGATTCGATGCCATAGCCAGAGCCAGCATACTGAGCTTGCTCGGCACTCCCCAAGCGATTGCGAATGGTTTGTTGATTGCTATTGCGCACCAATACGCCGGCCCGTAGATCATACATCGCCGTATGTTTACTGGAGAGCAGGGTATCACGAGCATCAACAATCGTGCGATCAGCAAAGGCCGTATATGAATCTTGATCTCGCGTTTTCGTAATTTCCACATACTGGCTATCTACAATCCGCGCAGCATAGGCGGCTGTGTAGGTTCCCGTTACATCAGTTTCTAGCCGTTTGTAAGGCTGAGCACACGTAATCGTGCGATCATCACAGCTTGGTGTGGGGCTGTATTCAAGCTGCATCGCCAACTGCGACACCGCCGCCCGTTTCATATTTCGTACTTCTTCGCTATCTGTCCGATCAAAATACATGCCGACAACTTCACCAGTCGTATGTTGTTGAAAATAGAAAGGAACTTCAACTTGTTTGTCGAAGTCTGGGCCAACTACCTCACGATCAGTAACCAACTGCCAGCCTGTTTCGGTGATGGTATACATCTTAGGATTAACCAGTTTAGCTCGCAACAGATTGGTGCTGCGGCCACTGGCGTAGCGCTCAATTTCGACAACCCCAGTCATACCCAAGCGATTGACATCTTGGCGTGGTCGAGTAGCCGCCGTTTGAGTCGTTGATTGCGTATCCACCGTTGATGACCAGGCATAGCGATAGATGCCCATATCTGGATAGCGATAGTAGCCTTTACTCTCAGTTGCAACCACCACGGGTTCGCGTCCAGACGAGCGGGTTTGAGCCGTAGCATGGTGCGGAATTAGCACCAATTGAGCGAGCAAGACCGTCCCGATTAACATCGATAACCAGCGTTTCACACGTGGGTAGATCATTACTAGATTCCTCCAGACCAATTAAGCACGACACACTGCACGAAGCCGAATCTTGGATGCGCTCATCCATAAACCATACAACCATCCTCAAGCTACACCGAGCAATCACACAACCTTACTCGGTGGAATCAAGCGCACATCTATGCACTACAATAGCTAGTATTACCGAAGCAAACATCGATGACCATCAAAAAAGCTCGTGGAATTTGCGCCATTTTTGCCCCCCAAATAGCCCATCATGACTCGATTCAAGCCGTGCGCTTTGACCATGGTGAATTGGATAATACTGATAATTGGTAGGTGGGAAAGAGGAAGAACAACAACCATATCTATTGACTAAATCCCATGAGGATCAGCGACTATACCACCGAGGGTCGTTGTTTAAATTCAATTCCTACAAGAACCTCAATTCATGAACGCCAAATCTCCAGCGTTAATTAGCTAGAAGCAGCTGCAACCGACAAATCAAGGATCGCATCAATTGAATAAGCCTCAATGCTAAATACATCAACCTTATTTAGCGCAAATGAGGCAGAACGTTATTAGTCGATCACGTGAGTGAATCGATGCAAATTCTTATAGCCATTTTTACGAGGAGTGTGTGATGAAAAATACTGATGTTTTCAATAGTTTCGATTTAATTGTACCGATCACCCAGAAAACAATTAACGATCAGCTTACTCATTTAGTTCGTCTAGGTGTCATTAATCCCGAACTAATTATCACTCAAGTGTGGGATGATCCAAACAAGCAAGATGTTTATACAATTTTAAAATCATCAGCAGATTTACCTAAAAATTCTGATGGTAGTATTGATTCAAGTAAGCTCGATGGCTACCTTGATGGAATACTCTTACCACAAATCTCAATCCATGAAAGTGGTACAGTTGTTTTATTATTGCTCAATTTTCTCTCTGGTACATTTGGTTATTGGGGTGGTTCGCCGCATAATCCAACCTGGATGACCGTTGATATGAGCAATTGGAAATTTGGCATTAGTGTCAATATGGATCTTGCGACCCTCGCCAAAAATGACCTTGATCAAAAGATCAAAGTTCCCGATAATGTCCAGCAGCAACTCAGTGGATTTATTGATAATATGTTTACGGTAAACCACCTCTTTATGGATTTCGAGTCAACCGATTTAATTAATTTCGACCCAACCGTAACCAGTGTTGGCAATGCAGGTGATGATGTTAAAAAGCAATTTGTGTTTTTTATGCAAGAATATCTTAAATCCCAAAAAGATGCTGGAAACCCGTATGTACTTGGCTATACAATGAGTGCCACCGACCAATCGAATTATGCTAGCTACGGTGATGTGCCCGACTCATTACGTCCAGTTGGCACAACCTACAATTTCTATAATGATCCAACAAATCCTGATATTAGCACCTTGAACTTTGCCCTTGTAACCAAAGGTGGCCATCAATCAATCTCAACCACGCCAGGCAATTTCGATAGCAACTGGATCAGCCCAAATGAACAATGTGATGCAAAAATGATTTATTCGCATCAAGTATTGCTCGAAGAATATTTCCTAAAACCAATTTTTCAGCAGCTCCACGATGGTATTTATGCACAAATCAAAGATCATCTTTCGGTCGATAGCGGTGCCAATTATGATCAAGCGAAGTCTGCCACCGCCAATGGCTTTAGCTACTCGATTATTAACGATAAAGATGGCGACGATCAATATGTCAATAATTATTCAGTGCAAATTGTGAATCAAGCCCAAAGTGCTCAAGTTGATCTTAATTTTTCAGGCCATCTCTATTTTTATAAAGAACAAAGCAAAGATATGTTTTTCTGCACTGCTAAAGGTTGGGCCTGGACAGGCCTCGATTGGAGTGGCACGGTTTCATTAATTACCACAAAAGATACTAATGGCAGACCAAATTTATCGATTACAAAACAATTTAGCATCAGTAATGTTGATAAAGGCCAAGATAAAAATAGCTGTGCTGAGGCTTGGACAATCATTGGTGATATTTTGGGATCAATCCTTGATGCATTTTCATTTGGTTTAGATGGAAATTTCTTTGCCAATCTCTTTGCTAATGCCTTTGGTATTCATATCGATAGCATTGGTAATATTGGGGTTGTGCTTGGCGATATCGGCACAACCATCAATACCGCGCTCATCCTACCTGCTGGAAATGTATTTTTTATCAGCAATCCAACTGCCGATCCATTAGCAAATTTTTATCTCGAATTACATTATAAGTCAGAACACTAAACTAAAATCAATCAATTTAAAATAAAGGAGTTAGTTTTATGTCAAATTCACCTGTTGATTTAATAACCTTGCCAACGACCAATTTCTCAACTGATCAAATATCGTTTCAAGTTTCAGCTGAACTAATGCAAAATAGTCAACAATCATCGCCAATTTCGCCAACCAGTAATTTGGCTGTGGTGCAAGATAGTGCTGGCAAGCCAATGCTCTTTTCAATTGGCACGGATCAAATACTTCATTTGATTAAATACGATGAAGCAACACCGAATGGCTGGCAAGTGATTGATCTGAGCACCCAATGGAGCAAATACAGTCATGCTGTTGCTTTTGATCTTAGCCAAGATGTTAATGGGTTAATTTCGATTACGCTGGCCTTAGCAACAGCAGATCAAACAAAAACTGCGGTATTTACTGCAAGTATGCTTTCTAACGATTACACAAAAACTGATTGGACGAAATTAAGCCAACAATCCAAGGAAATTGCTGGGCTTGATCCAACACTTCAAGCCGAATCAATTCGGCTGGGCACATCAGATGATGGTCATTCACCAATCATTATCATTGTTGGTTCAATTAATAATGCAAAATTCTACTATCAGGTGATTGATGGTCAAACATCACAAACGCTCCAATTCCCAGAAAATGTGCTTAGTAATCCTGGTAGTTTATTAGAAGTAACTGCTGGACATGCGATTGGCCAACGAGCTTTTTTCTTTTTGTATCAAATTGGTGCAACCCAAACCTTAGAAGCAACAACCTTAGCAGATCAATTTCAGGGTTCGCTCCAGTATGATTTCAGCCCAGGTAATGCAGGGATTCCGGCTGAATATGCTCATTTGACCTATACCTGTATGACAACCGCCTTAGGTACACAAACCAGTCCACTCAATATTTCTTCAGATGTTTATGTTGGAACAACCGATGGTGTGTATGTCTTTGCCAATTCGCGCTTGGATGGAATGCAAAAAATCACCGATGCAATTAAAGATGTGCATCAAATTATTGTAACAACTGCTGGCGACAACATTGGCCTATGGGTTATGGCCAGCCCAAGCAAGTTGTATTATATTGCAGGAAAACATGGCTCACCTTATACCTTTAATGAACCAATTTTATTTAGCGATACAGTTGTGCATATCGCCCCAACGCGCAGTCTATTGAGCAAAGCCAATGAATTATTTGTGGTTGATCAACAGCAGCAGGTTGTGCACTATTGGCAAGATCCAAATACAACGCTTTGGAGTCAACGAACTATAAGCATCGCTGATCAAAGCTATTTGCTCAATTTCAATTCTTATACCACGCATATCCAACTCCAAGATCAAAATGGCATGGCATTGGCAAATATTCCATTAGCAATTAATTGTTCGACTTGGAGTTATGCAACCATCAATGGTCGAATTTACAGCCTCGATCAAGATGTGTTGGCGCAAGTACCAACCGATGCCTTGGGAAATTTAACCATTATTCTCCCAGCCAGCGATTTGACTGCACCAATTATTCATGTTCAGGCAGATTTTATCGATCAAACCCTGAATATTTATCCGCATGGCAAAATTAGTAAAGGGTTTCAGACAATTAAATCGGGGGATGATTTAAAAAACGCCAAAACTGCTGATGGATCACCTGTTATCAGTGGTAATTTCGATAGCACAGCATTGAATAGTGTAGCCCAGAATATTGGTCAATTACATCAACTTAGCAGCCAAATTGTTGGGCCAATGGGCAATAATACCTACGTTGTACTCACCGCCAAGAATACCAAACAAACTGGAAAACTCAATTCTTCCCAACCTGTTGCCAAACAATTAACCATGCAGGTCAGTCGCAATCGTAGCGTGGCAACGCTAAGTTTAAATTCGGTTGACGATATTTTTGATGACATCGGCGATGCCTTTGGCGATGTCTGGCATGAAATTGAACATTTTTTCGTTGCAGGCATTGACAAAATCGAGCAAGGCATTACTTATCTAAGCAATGGAGTTTCGTTCCTGATTAAAGAGGCTGAGCAGGGTTTAAATTTTATTCTTAAGGTCGCTGATAAAGTCTATAACATCGTGCTTGATTCAATTGCCAGTATCTATAAAGTATTGAGCTGGATTTTCCAATTAATCAAAGTTGGCATCGAAACGCTGATTAAGTGGCTAGGATTTTTGTTTGGTTGGGATGATATTTGGCATACTCACAAAGTTTTGGCTCAAATTATCAGTCAAGGAGTTAATTATGGGGTCAATCGGCTTGAAAATGAGGTCAATGGTTGGGTTGAGAGCATCAATACAACCTTTGATCAACTCAATCAGCAAATTCATAATACATTGGTGCCAAGTTCATTGCAATCAACAACTCCACACGCAATAACCAATAATCAAGGCAGCGATCAACAACAGCAAGCATTTCAATCGCCAGGCTGCAATTGGTCGGCCTATCATCTCCAACATAGCGGCATGTTAAATGGATTAGGAGCGAATCTAGATCATAATCCATTTATCCAATTCTTAAATGATGTAGTAATCCCTACCAGTCAACAATTATATGCAGCGCTGGAGAACGATATTGATGATCTCAAACAGATTATTACTGGTGGCGTAACGATCAGCGCTACGCTTAAATTATTTGCTGATCTTGCCACAACCATCATCGAACCAATTAAAACGATGCTGATTGGCTTACTCAATTTTGTGGTCGATCTAGCCAAAGATATTCAACACGCCCTTGTTGATGATTTGGATATACCATTGCTGTCGGATCTGTATAAGTGGGTGACTGGACTATTTGGCGAGGGCGAAGATTTCAGCGTGGTCAACGGCGTTTGTTTGCTGCTGGCAATTCCGATAACGATTATTTATAAAGCGAGTGTAGGTTCGGCTCCCTTTACCGATCAATCACGGGTGCTTGATGATCCTAACTTGTTCACGACGATTATGGGTCAGCCCAAACAACAACTGATGCTGGACACAGCCAAAGCGCTTAATGATTCAACAATCAAATCGGTTGGCGTTGTCTATTCACAAGTTGGTGGCTTGTTGGCAGCAATCGTTGGACCAATGATCACAATCGCCAATGGATTTAAGCTTACTGCCACCGAGCAACAAGTTACGGTTAAATCCCGTGCGGCAAAGGTTAGTATTGTGTTGGCCGCAACGAAAGCCTTACTAACCTTCCCAGTCCGTAAAACAGGCCAATCGGCGGCTGGCTATGGGCTAAAAATAACCACATGGCTCTTAAGTATTCTCAATACTGTCCAAAATGCGATTATCCGCAACCTAAGCATTAGTGGTGGAATAATGGCTGGAATCGATCTCGTCATCATAATTATGGCACTAATCGCTGATGGGCTTGACCATGCTGATGGCTGGACATGGACAACTGATATTTTGTCGAATGTTAGTGGCATCGTAGCTGGGATTGGACAAATTGTGAAAGATAGCGAAGAAGGACTTACTATTGCGATTATTGGGTGGGGTGGTTCATTGTTCAGTAGCCTGATAGGGGGCTTGGCGGCGGTGGTAAAATTAAACGATGGCAGCGATAACGAAGCATTACAATTAATCAATCTCGGCGGATTATAGCTTAAGAGGCTGATAACGCAGATTCCCCTTGGCAGGCCTGCCAAGGGGTTTTCGTTTGGGCTAATTTCATGGTGTAACAAGTTTGTAACATAGCGATGTTAAGCTTAATCCATCAATTAGCTGTGAGATACGCCCGATGCAAACATTTTTTCAACAATTACGCCAGCCCAAACAAAGCTTGGCCCAACAGCTTGATCAACCATTCCAACAATGGCCTTATCGTGCATGGTTATTGCATAGCAGTTTAGCAGTTGGCGGTTCGTTGATCTTTGGCGGCTCGCTCAATCGAGCGCTCCCACGATGGTCGCAACGTGGCGCGGCTTGGTGGCTGACCTTATCGTCTGGTGCTGGTTGGCTCGTGCTTGGCCCAGCCTTATTGCTCGCTAGCCGAGGCAACATTAATAGCTGTATTCAGGCATGTTTGGTAAGCATGAGCTATGGCGAGACGATTTTGTTAATCGCGGCGCTGCTCAACTATGTGCTCAAAAGCCAAGCCTACGCCCAGCAACGCAATCTGTTATTGGTGTTGATTGCCAACTTGAGCATGGCCACAGCTCTCGCCGAACAACTCAGTATGATCAAGCTCGCCCGTTGGCAAACGTGGCTACTGTGGATGTTGCTGCTCAATGGCACAGGTGCAGTTTGTTTTTATCGCTTGCGCCATCTTTTAGCGAAATGAGGTTGCTCATGCCGATTTTACACAACCCAATCACCATGCAAGGCCAGATCGATCGCTGCTGGCTTTTGACCTACCGCATGCCGATTGATCAATTTCAAACGTTGCTGCCTGCCGAATTAACCGCCACCGAATATCAAGGATTCGGTTTTTGGAATATTGTGATATGCCATGTTTCGCATATGCGTCCGTGGTTTGCACCTCACTCCTTAGGGTTTAATTATTGGCATGTGGCCTATCGCATTTATGTCAATCTAAAAACTCCATATGGTATAGATCAAGGCTTGTATTTTGTGCGCAGCGATTGCGATCAGCCACTATTAGCATGGGCTGGTAATTTAGTAACTAACTTCAATTTTCATCATACACCAGTGATCGTTAAAAGCTCTGTTGAACAGACCAGTATTTCGATTAATAGTTCAGTAGCAGCCGCCAGTGTTCAGATCAACAATCAGCAACCAGCCCAACTCGCCAGCGATTCAATCTTTGATAACCTTGAACAAGCCGCCGCGTATCTCAAATATCCGCCGCGTGGGATCGCGCTTAGTAAACCAGGCGAAGCCAATATCGTGCGGATTGAGCGCGACGAAGCAGCTTGGCAACATCAACTCCGTCATGTCGAGCAGGCTGATGTTCAATGGCTCAAAACATATCCAGTGCAACCCGAAATTTGCTATGAAATTCAGCCAATTGCCTATCGCTGGTTACGCGGGTATCGACGCAAGGTCTTATTGAACCAGCACTGAGGTGAGCAATGCGCATTTTTCTGACTGGAGCGAGTGGTTTTATTGGGCGGCATGTAGCAGAGGAATTGCACCAAGCAGGCCATCAATTAACCTGCTTGGTGCGCCAAAAACCAACCACGCCAATCAACTCAGCCACGCAATATGTGGCAGCCGAATGGCTTAAACCGACAACGTGGCTCGATCAACTTGCTGAGCATGACATGGTGATTAATTGCGTTGGAATGTTGCGCGAAAGCCGCCAAGCCAGTTTCCAAGCAGTGCATACCAGCGTGCCAATTGCGCTATTCAAGGCGGCAGCACAATACGGGCTGCAAAAAATTATCCAGATTAGTGCCTTGGGAGCCGATGTTGCCGCACCACAAGCGTTTGTGCGCAGCAAAGCGCTGGCTGATCAAGCCCTGAGCCAACAATCTGTTCCTTGGGTAGTGTTGCGTCCGAGCTTTGTCTATGGGGCAGGCTGCTATTCGATGGAGCTATTTCGACGCTTAGCCCGCTTGCCAATCACCCCAATTTTGGGCGATGGCAGTTATCAAGTTCAGCCGATTCAGATCGGCGATCTCGTTCGCGCAATCAGGCAAGCTGTCGAAGATCCAACAATCACCAATTGCCTAATTGAGGCTGGTGGTAGTGAGCAACTGAGTTTTCGGCAATTACTTGAGCGCTTGGCTGCTAGCCAAAATCGCCAATTACGCCCGTGGTTTGTGCCAAACTGGTTAACCCAGATCATTGCACAAATTGGCACAACCACAGGATTAGGGCCAATTAATCGGGCTGAGTTAAGCCTCTTGCTGCAAGGCAACACCTGCGATTTAAGTGATTTTCGGCAGCATTTTGGCTTTGAACCACGCCGATTTGAGCCAAACGCCTAAAATCAAAAGCCCATGGTCTAGCTAGTCCCATGGGCTTTTGATCTGATAGGTTGCTTAGGTTTTTACAGGATCAATTGAACACTTCCACACACCAAGCGGTCAGCTGACCACTTATTCCGTCAGATGAGAGTCGAACTATTGAACAGCTTTGTAGATGTTGATCCGACCGCAAGTCCAGCGCGTGCCAGTCCCGCTAATTTGGTCGGAGCTTGAGCAGATTTTGCTCTTGATTTGGCTGTTGGTCAAGCCTTGTGATGACAACAAGCCAGCCAAACCGGCAACGTGTGGGGTAGCCATTGAGGTACCATTGATCGTGTTGTAGCCACTGTTAATCCAGGTTGAGTAGATGCTCGAACCAGGGGCAGCCACTTCGACCCATGTACCATAGTTTGAGAATGATGAGCGGGCATCGGTTGAAGTCGTTGATGCAACCGCAAAACAGTTGGTATACGCAGCTGGGTAAGCGCTGGTGGTGCTTGAGGTGTTGCTGTTACCAGCGGCACAAGCCAAGAATACTCCACGGCCCCAAGCGTAGTTGACGGCATTTTGCAAGGCCGTTGAACCACCGCCACCAAGGCTTAAGTTGATGACCTTTGCGCCATTGTTAGCAGCGTAGGTGATGCCATTGGCCACACCAGCCAAGGTACCGCTACCGCTGTTATTCAAGACGCGAACGCCCATCAAGCGACAGTTGGGGCAGGTTCCTGCGCCACCAGTGCTATTGTTGGTTTCAGCAGCAACCGTCCCAGCGACGTGCGTACCGTGGCCATTTCCATCATTTGGCGTTGAGTCATTATCGATGTAGTCGTAGCCAGCGACAATTTTGGCATCCAAATCAGGGTGAGTGCTTTGAATCCCAGTGTCAACAACCGCAACGACAACGCTGCTGCTACCGCGCGTGATATCCCAACCAGTGTATGCTTGGGTTACACCCCATGCCCATTGTGAGCTACGACCTGGGTCGTTGGGAGTGTAGGTTGAAGTATAGATAAAGTTGGGTTCGGCATATTCGATGTTGCCATCTTTGAGCAAGCTTTCAACCATGGCTTGGCGCATTGCCAAACTATCGTTGCTCTTCAAGCTAGCGAATTCGACGACTTCAGCGTCAAGCGCTTCGATCCGATCGATTTGCACTGCGCCCAAGGCACTCAAGCTATTGGCGCGGCTAGCTTTTGAGGTTGAATTCTTGAATTTGATGACAAACTGACCAGGAACAGCAGGGGCATTGAGGTCGAGACCAACGGCATCGCCAATATCGACGGGTTTTTCTACATCGCGTGACTGGGCGAATGATGAATTTGAGCCAGCAAACGCACTAACCGCCAAGATCAACATGCTCGAAACAAACAGACGCTTCAAAGTTGCCTCCTCAACATGTGGGTTGATTTTTTAACCAAAATCGTGCAGTACCAAACCAACAGCGGCTGTACCTACACCTTTACACATCGTTGTCATGAAGGATCGGTGAGGCCGATGATCCTGATGTTGCGTCCTCCTTTTACGCAGTCAGCAAACGAACCTAACAACACTATCAAGCTCCGTATCAGTGGATTAGTTATATCTTAAAGGATCTTAACCGATTTGTCAAAAAAATTTAATAACCTTTATGCAGATATGTTAAAAAGCGCTTAAACGGGTTTAAGCATACTCCTAGAGCAGGATGGGACTATTGAGGCTAGACACAAATGGTAAAATTGCGATAGTTAACTTGCTCGTAAATTTTGACGAATTTAATCAAGATTAATGTGAGAACACAGTAATTTCGTCTCAGGCCTGAATCGTGTTCCCCATGTGCAAAAGGATCATCCAATGGAAAAGCCAACCAACAAGCCGCAAGTTCTGGTAAACTCCGTCGGATATTCCCGCCGTGATTTTCTGCGTTTCGGGGCGTTTACCACTGTCGGGCTACTCGCTGGCTGTGGAACCACCAGCGCCACGCCGGTAAGCACCGCCACCCCAACTAAGCCCAAAATTGGCTTGGTCATGAAATCGCTGAGCAACGAGTTTTTCCAACAAATGCAGGCTGGCGCTGAAGAATATGCCCGCCAAAATGCAACCCGCTTTGATTTCACCGCCACCGGCATTAACGATGAGCGCGATTTCGCCACCCAAATTGCTTCATTCGAGCGCTTAGTTAATGAGCAATATGATGTGATTGTGTTGGCTCCCGCCGATTCGATTGCCTTGGTTGCCCCGGTTGCCAAAGCGGTCAAAGCTGGCATCGTCGTGATCAATATCGACGTTGCGCTTGATGAAGCAACCAAAAAAGCTGCTGGCATCGATCTGGCCTTTTTTGGCCCCGATAATCGTGCCGGAGCCAAAATGTCGGGCGAGGTGCTGGCCAAAGCCTTAGGCGCAGGCGGCAAAGTCGCAGTGCTCGAAGGCAATCCAGAGGCCGATAATGCCGTCCAACGCCGCTTAGGCTTCGACGATGCCATCGCCGATGGCAGCTTAAATTTAGTTGTTGCTGAAAGTGGCCACTGGGAAACCAGCGAAGGCCAAAGCATTACCGCCGCATGGCTCAAAAAATATCCCGACTTACAAGGCATCATGTGCGCCAACGATTCAATGGCTTTTGGGGCAGTCCAAGCACTCGAAGCCGCCAATCTGCTCGATAAAATCAAAGTCGTGGGCTTTGATAACATTCCTGCTGTGCAACCCTTGATCAAAGATGGTAAAATGCTGGCGACCGTTGAACAATACGGTGCGCAAATGGCAGCAATCGGTATGGATTATGGCTATCGCACGCTCAAAGGCGAGAAATTTAGCGGCTGGATTCGCACCGAGCTAAAATTAATCACTAAAGATAATCTCTAGATAATTAGCCAGTTTTTTACTTACAACGAAACTCCAAGTTTAGCACTTGGAGTTTCGTTATGGCTGCAATTAAATGCATTATGAGGAGAAGACAAATGGTCAAGCGTTGGTTTTTAATCATGGCGTTATTCTTAGCAGGCTGTAGTCAAACTACAACCCCTAATCCAACTCAAACCGAAGCTGTCAGCACACTCGAAGGCTACACAGTTGCAATTCCTGAATCGTATAAAGCACCCCGCTATGGCGAACCATACATTATCGGGACTAATGCTGACATAGATCAAATTTTAATTTCATTGGTTGCAAAGCAGCAATATAGCGATATTATAGGCCGCAGTGTCTTTACCAGCAGACATCCATATGATGCGATTCATTCTCGAATTAATGCACGAATTAAGCAGGATAAATGGGATTATATTACGCGCAATGATGACCCGGAATTCGTTCATCTCGTTTATAGCAAAGTATTTGATCAAACTAGCGTTGCTTTAGATACAATTATTATGTCTACTATCACAACCAATGACCCAGAATTAGTCTTAATTGTCCAAACCTTAACCACTGATATTCCTGAAAAGCCCACCCCAACTGTCAAGCCAACTCAAGCCGCAACGACATCAACTCGAACAATCGAAGGCTACGAAGTTGCAATTCCCGAGTCATATGAAATTCCAACCTGGGGTGATGCCTATGGATTTGGCTCCGATGAAAAAATTGATCAATTATTAATAAATTGGCATGCAGCAGAACCCTATACAAATATTTTGGGTCGCAATGTATTCATTAGCACCGATCGCCTTAGCTTGGTATATGCAACTATTAGCTCAAAACTTAATAATCGTGACTGGGAGCGGATTAGCGGCCAAGGTGATGATCGTTATTCGCATATTGTTTATAGTAAAACCATTGATCAAACACCAGTCGCTATCGCTGTCCTCATGATGTTGTTTGATCCAGAAACTCACCCCGATCAGGTTTTGGTAATCCAAACATTAACGACTGATATTCCTGAAAAACCAACCCCTACGATTGCCGATCGCCCAGTAACAGCAACTCCAGTACCAATATTACCAAGCATCATTTGGCCTGATCCGGTGACGTTTTATGCACTTGACGACCCTGAGATTGCCGACGGAAGTTTTCAACTGCAAATTGCCTCAGTTTTAGATCACGTTGGCTATGCGACAACGATTAGTCAGACCCTCTTTACATCAAGCAAAAGTATCGTCGAACTTGAGCAATTTTATGATCAAGCTTACGCAAATAAAGTAAAAACCCGCAGTATAATGGAAACCATCGCGGCTCCCAATCTCTACCTTGGGTATACCGATTCCCACTATCAACGCGGCTATCTAATTAAATATGTCATCATTGATTTAGCAGATCAAGGCAAACCATATCGTTTAATTTTGGCAACGATTGCTGAATAATGATCACCAAAGGCCATTTTAGCTGGATATCATAGCACTATGCGTTTTAAGGCTTTACTCGCAGGGCTTTTTCGAATCAACCACGCCGACGCAAATATTCGGCGGCGTGGTAAGGCCATCGTTGGGATTACCTTCTTTTTGGTTTGCTGTATCACATTAATTGGTATTTTCAGCATTTTTGCAACTGGCTGGCGCGAAACTGCCTTACTCACCAGCCCATTTGGGTTGCTTGGGCTAGCAGCAATTTGGCTGGCTCGCCGTGGAATGGCCAATCGCGCCGCCGGATTATTGATTACCGCCGCACTCATGGCCCTGATCGCAGCGCCAGTATTGGCCAATCGGGTAGCTTTTACGCCATTTTTCTTTCTCTTACCAATTCTGATGGCCTTTATCACGCTTTCGCCGCGCGGTTTACTGTTCGCCAGTGGCACGAGTTTGGCTGCGTTAGGTTTGCTCGCGCTATTAACTCAAAATATTCCGCAAACATTGCCGCAAAATAGCGAAGTATTCGGCTTGGCCAGCACCCTCTTGTTGATGATTATTGGTTTGGGCTATGTTGGCTCACGCACTACCCATCAAGCCATCCACGCAATGAATCTAGCTCAGCAGCGGAGCCGCGAATTAACTAAAACACTGCAAGATGAGCGTGATCAACTCAGCCAACGAGTTGACGAAAGCACGGCAGAATTACGCCAAAGTTTGGCAAATTCGGAACAGCTGATCGCTGAACAAGCCCGTTTGTTGAACGAGAATGATCAACAACGTTCAACCATTCGTTCCTTGAGTTTGCCAATCTTGCCATTGCATCAACACATGTTACTTGCCCCACTGATTGGCACGTTTGATCAGCAACGTTTACACGATGTTCAAGCGCAGCTTTTACAGGCGGTTGAGACCTATCAAGCCAAAATTCTGCTCTTAGATTTAACTGGAGTTGCGGTGCTTGATCAGGCTGGGGCAGCCATGCTTCAGCAGATTGTCCATGCCAGCAGCTTGCTTGGGGCAGCCGTTGCATTCATCGGCGTGCGGCCTGAAGCAGCCCAAGCCATTGTAAGTATGGGCCACGAGCTTGGCAATGTACGGGTTTTTCGCGATCTGCAAGCGGCAATTCAGCAGCATAGTCGGCTGTTATTCGATAGCTAGCCAGCCTTCGGGTATACTAGCAATTGTTTTGCAGGCTGCGTTAGCGCAACCGATAGAGACTTGCACGATGGATGATCGGCCAATCTTCCCTGAATGGATCAAACAGGCTCGTAAGCAATTGGGCCTTGGCAGAGCCGAGTTAGCCCACCAAGTTGGCTGTTCGTTGGCTATGTTACGTCAGCTTGAGTATGGTACGCGCCGCCCTTCGCGCCAATTGGCCGAACGGCTCGCCAGCTTTTTGCAGATTCCAGCCGAACAGCAATCACTCTTTGTCCAAACTGCGCGGGTGCATCAACCACCAAGCCCAATCAACCCCGTTCCACTCGTGAAACGCCTGCCTGAGCCAACCCAACCCTTAATTGGTCGCGAGGAATTATTGGCCCATGCCAGTCAGCTATTGCTCCAGTCAAGCACCCGTTTGCTGAGCATTGTCGGCCCAGGTGGTGTTGGTAAAACCCATTTTGCAAGCCAGCTTGCCCAGCAGATTCAAGCACATTTCAGTGATGGGAGCTTTTTTATTGGCTTAGCTTCGTTGCACGATGCCGAACAGCTACCAACTCTGATCGCCCAAACACTTGAAATTCCCCAACCAACTCATCAATCAACCTTAGAGCAATTGATCGGCGCAATTGACCAACGATCGATCTTGCTGATGCTCGATAATCTTGAGCATGTGATGATGGTTGTGCCAATTATCAGTCAATTGATCACCCAATGTAACAAGCTCAAAATGCTGATAACCAGTCGTTTTGCCTTGAAATTACACGATGAACACCTGATTGATTTGCCACCGCTCGATGTACCACAACACCCACCTGAGCACCAAGCTAGCGCCGAAACCAACTATTCCGCCGTGGAATTATTTGAGCTTCGCGCCAAAATGGTGCAACCTCAATTTAGCCTAACAGCCCAAAATCGCGCGATCGTTGGCGAAATTTGCCGGCGATTAGATGGCTTACCCTTAGCAATCGAGCTTGCTGCGGCGCGAATTCGTGGCCTACCACCCCAAGCAATGCTCGCGAGGCTCGATCGCCGGCTCGAATTGTTCGATCAAGGCAATAGCGATTTGCCTGAGCGGCATCAAACCTTGCGCAATTTAATTGCCTGGAGCTACACGCTGCTCACGCCCAACGAGCAAACTATTTTTCGCACGCTCAGCCTGTTTGCCAACCATTGGACATTAGGTGCCGCCGAATATCTGTGTCAAGCTCAAATTGCCAAACCCCAAGTTCTCACAATCTTGCTCAATTTGCTTGATAAAAGTTTGGTGCGCGAAGAAAGCTCAAATGATGGCATCGCCACCTTTGCCATGCTCGAAATTATTCGCGAATATGGGCTAGAGCAGCTTGAACAAACCAGCGAGGCTCACGCATTGCGCTGGCGACATGCCCATTATTACATCCAACTGGCCCAACACGCCGAGCAACAACTCGGCCAACAAGAAGCATTATGGCTTGAGCGCTTGACGTGGGAGCGTAGCAACCTTTGGGATGCGCTCAATTGGCTTGTGGCGCAGCAAGCAGCCGAAGCATTATTGCAGCTGATTGGTTCGCTCTGGAAATTTTGGCAAATTCGGCATCTCTGGCGTGAAGGTTTGCACTGGATTGAGTTGGCTTTGGCCTTACCGCTGGTCAATAGCGAAGCTTATCAACAAGCCCGTGCCAAAGTGCTTTGGGGTGCTGGTTGGTTGGCAGTCGATTTACATCAGCATGATTTGGCACAAGCCATGTTCGAGCAAAGCCTGCACCTCGCCACCAGCCTCGACGATCAACAGGGAATTGCCCGAGCGTTGCATGGGGTTGGCTTATTGGCCGAGTGGGCGGGGCAGCGCGATTTTGCCATGCGAGCCTATCAAGAAAGTTTAAGTCTCTTCCGCCAACTCGACGATCAAGAGGAGATTGCTTGGTCGTTGTTCCATCTGGGAGCAGCCTTACAATCACAGGGTCAAGCCAAACAAGCGCGGCATTTTTTAGAAGCAGCCTTAGCGACCTCACGCCGCTTGGCCCATTCGTGGAGCATCGTGCATCAAACCAAAGCACTCGGCCAAATGGCGATTGATCAAGGGCGGTATGCTGATGCCGAGTTATTGCTCAACGAAGGTCTCAAGCTCGCTCAAAACCATCAATATCAACAAATTTATCTTGAGATTTTGCGGCATCTTGGGCGTTCGGCATTAGAGCAAGGCCACTATCAACAGGCCCGTGAACGGTTTCAAGCCAGCCTTGAGCAAGCCCAACTACTTAAAGAACCCTCGGCGATTCGTTGGGCCAGCATTCACCTCAATTGGCTGGGTATTCTCGAAGGCGATTTGACCCAAGCCTATGCGTTTGAGCAACAATTGGCAATCTTCGAACGCGACGAGCCTGCTTGGGCAATTGCCTGGCTCAAGGCGCGTTTGGGCACAATTGCTTTACTCAAATGCCAGCCTGAAGTAGCCCAAAGCTGGTTTCTGGCTAGTATTCAAATGTACCAAGCCAACGATTTGCCATGGGGCTTGGTCGAATGTCTTGAAGGCTTGGCACATAGCCTATGGTTGAGCAAGCAAGCCCATCAAGCCGCAGCCTGCTTGCAATTGCTGAGCGCTGCCGAACAACAACGCCAAAGCTTACCACGCCTGCGCTCCGTACCGGAACAAGCAGCATGGCAAACCAGCCTTGCATGGTGTCAACAACAACTTAGCCCTGAGCAATTTGCCCACATTTGGCAAACTGGGGCGACCCAAACGCTTGAACAATTGCTCAAGCCTTTTAATCACGAAACTCAATCAGCTTGAACTATAATCCCCAATCGTTCCAACAATGCTTGATAATCAGCAGCTCGATAGCGAATCGGCGGTTTATTGGGGCTATGCGAATCGGAGCCAGCGCTGATCAGAAGCTTGTGCTGTTGGGCATAGCTACGGTATAAGGCAGCTTGTTCAGCAGTATGTAAGGGATAATCGGCCTCAATTCCATCCAAGGGTACTTCAGCGCGTAACGCATCGAGCAGCGCTTGATCAAAACAGACAAAGCCATCGCTGCGGCCTGGATGGGCCAAGATGCAGATTGCCCCACTCTGCTGCGCCGCTGCCACAACCGCAGCAATCGGATTAGTTGCAAAATCGCAGCCTGAGGCTTGTATCAGTTGCGAAAATTGAGCTGGAGCAAGAGTTGGGTTCTGTTGCTTGACCAAGGCTGCCAATAAATGAGGTTGTTGAGCCGAGGGTTGGGCTAGAATCTCGACAATTTGGGCTTGGTGTTGCTGTGTCAAATAGCCTTGATCACAACAATACGCAAAGGCCTTGGCGATGATTGCTTGCTGGCGTTGATACAGCTCAGCGGCAATCGCCATGAGTGGATTTGGCCCAAGCTCAAAGCCAAAACACAGCAAATCGACCAGCTGTTCGCGCCAAAGACAGCTCATTTCAGTCGCTACCAACAAGGGCATACCTTCAGCCACCGCCAAATCCTGCATTGATTGCGCCATATCAGGCCGATCATGGTCGGTAATTGCGGCCAAGCCAAAGCCTTCACGCTTCAAATGGTGAATCAGATTAAGTGCTGACCACTGGCCATCACTGGCCGTTGTATGCAATTGTAAGTCGATCGCTGCATCGGCAGCTAACACCAAGTTTGTGGTTGAACGTTTAACAAGCGTCATCTGGATGCCTCACTGACCAATCACAAGCTGAATATTCACCAGATCACCTTCGTTAAGCTGCTCGGCCAAACGAATCGGCTTTTTGATCGGCACAAGATACAGGCCATCTTTGGGAATCAGCGATGTACTCCAGGTTGTACTGCCAATTTGCACTTGAGCCGGAATCACGCCCCAGCCATAGGTCACCAACCCAGCAACCGCCTTGATTGCTTGGCTCTGTTCAAACGGAACAGTGACGAAATACCATGGAGCTGGCCCCTTCCAAAACCAAATTGGCCCAGTAAAATCAAAGGTCACACGAAACTCCTAAGATTAAATCAAGAACCCATGCACGATGCATGGGTCTGATAGCAAGCTACACAAATTTACGAACGACTTAGTTGGGCAACGGCTGTACGCAAATCGGCTGAGGTCTGGACTGAACTCAAATCCACCGACAAGGTAGTCAGAATTTGGGCAACTTCAGGAGCAACCCCTACCAAAATCACACTGGCTCCCAACAAACGCAAGCCATTCATCATAGTCAACAACGCTTGAGCAGCTTGCTCATCCATCATTGGCACACCCGTAATATCAATCAACACTTTGCGGGCGCGTTCGCGTTCAACTCGGGTTAAGAGAATTGAGGTGGCTTGTTGCACCCGTTCGCCATCCAAACTGCCAATCAATGGCATCACCAACACCCCTTTTAGAATTGGGATGACTGGTGAGGCAACATCACGCAGCAGTTGCGATAACTGTTGGCGTTCAGCAAGTGAGTGTTCGAGATTAACCACCACTTCACTCAAGCGCTGCATTGCAGCTTCACGGGCAGCCTCTTTGGCCTCGGTTTCTTGGCGCGAAACCTGTAAAGCAGCAGTCATGCTATTAAATGAGCTGGCTAACTGGCCTAATTCATTATTGCTCTCAACCTCAATTGGCTGGAGATCGCCATCGGCAACCCGATTGGTTGCCCCAATTAAGCCAGTCAGCGGCTTAAGAAATTGGCGGCGCAGAATCAATGCCATTCCAAAACCAAACAAAATAACCGCAATCAAAGCCAAACCGATGCTCAATCCAAGGCTTTGGTTGGTGATCGTGGCAATTTGGTTGGCGGTTTCAGTGGTTCGCGCCGTAATTTCATCCAAGGGCGAAGCCAAGCCTAAACCCCATGGAATACCGCTAATTGCCGCATAGGCTACCACATAGCCGCGCCCACTCAAGCGGACTGTGGTTACTCCATCGCGACCCGCTTGCAGATCGCTGATCATTGATGAACTGGGCATGTTAGCTTGATTGGTCAAAATTTGCTGAACAATCCCGCCCTGGCCAGCCTCGGTAACCGCCACAACTTCACCATTACGGGTAATCAAAAAAGCAAAGCTCGATTGATCGATGATTAATCCCTTGAGATAGAAACTCAACCGATCAAGGCTAACATCGACGCTGACGGTGCCCAAAAAATCGGCGTTGGCATAAACTGGTGCCGCAACCGAGATCAACGCTTGCGATTGATCAATCGATTGATGTACCTCTGTCCAGACTAAGGCGCGACTCGGGTTATTCTCAGGCAAACTTGCTTGATACGCCGCCTCTTGGCTAGGCAACCAATCCGCTGGCGGATCATTGGGAGTCATGTTGGGATAGGTGCGCAAGGTGTTGGCCGTCAGATATGAGATGCGCACAATTTCAGGCACGCTGATTTGCAAGCTTGGCAAAACATCTTCGAGCCGTTGACTATAGCGAATGTCAGCTAATGCTTGAGTCTGATCAGGATTAGCAATCACCAAGACCGTGGTTGCCCCGCTGGCATATTGACGGCCATTACGTGCTACGTTCAACTCAGGCAAGTTTGGAATTTGATTAGTTGGTTGTTGCAAATAGGTGCGGGTGGTAACCGCTAATTGTTGCACACCGCGGACTGTTTGCCCAGTGCTAGCAGCATGGCTTTGGGCAATGCGCAGGAGATATTGTTCAGCTTGGGCTTGCAGCGCGGCGGTGCTATCGTTGGTGGCTTGGTTGCGCACTGCCACCAAGCCACGAGCATTAATTGCTAAATTGAGCAACGCCAAGAGCGATGTTCCCAATAAGAGGATAACAATAACTTGCCTGCGTAAACTATGGAGCATCGTCCATCCTCCACCTACAACAACCTATTGCGACACACGCAGCGTAATTTTGAACGTTTCGGGTGGGATCGAAGTCGTCGGATCAAAGCTGGTGAGCGATGCTGTATCGATCACGAAGCTCTTCGGGCCAACATGGGCCATGAATTCTTTGCCTTCCAAAATGCGCACCGTTTGATCGATGGCTATTCGCGCAATCGTAACTGGGGGAGCCACCGCCGCTGCTTGGATACCACCACTCTGCAATTCAGCATACACTTCTGGACTGATGTAATATGCCATAATTTTGATTTTATCTTGCAGCTTGCGTTCGCGCAGAATTTCGGCAGCAGTTACCGCAGTTTGGCCAGTACCTACAATATAATCGATCTCGGGATGTGCGATCAAGACCTCTTCGATCAATTTTGCCTGCTCTTCTTTGCCAGTATCGCCATATTTGGTTTCGACAATGTTAATTGCGCCACCAGTAATAGTAGCCTTAAATTTTTCATCGGCGGCTTTCGACCAGCCAGCCTTTTCGGGGCCAGGGAACCAAGCGACATCCACAGCATCACTGCCCTTGGCATGTTTTTGCACTAAATATTTAGCAATTTCTTGGCCGCCTTCGCCTGGCACCGATAGCGATTTGGCGGTAATGGCCTTCGACGAAATATCATTCATAAAGGCAATCACGGGAATCTTTTGGCTTTGTAGCTCAACAATTAAATCGTTGAGGCCATCAAGCGAGATTGCCCCAATCACCACAGCCTTGGCTCCGTTAGCCACACATTGGCGAATTTGGGTAATTTGGGTTGGCAAATTACCATAGCCACCAGCTTCAACAATTTCCACATTGATGCCTAAGCGTTCGGCTTCGGAAACTACACCATAATTAACGGCCAACCAATAGCTATCCTTGATGTGCGGAATTGAAACACAAATTGTCTCAGCCTTATCGGCCACAACCAAGGGCACATAGTCGGTTGATGTACGGGGGCTAGCAAAATCGAATGGTGGATTCCAGACTTCAACTTGATAGCTGGTGCTGGTGCTGGTTTGGCTGAGCGCGACGGTTGCACTAGGCACGGATGTTGGTTGGGCGGTTGGCTGAGCCGTGCCACAAGCGGCCAAACTAGCGGCCAATAAACTGCCAAGAACCCATTTTGAGCGTTTGGTTGCAGTCTGCATAGGATCTCCTTCTTACTTAAACCCTAGTGCAACAATGTTGAGAGCATGAGGCGGGCATTGTGGGGAAGCGTGGCTAAACAAACAAAGATGGGCAGGCCTATGTAAGAGATTGTCTCACACGAGGCCTGCCCACACAAGAGCTTATTTAATTTCGACAATCAACTCGATTTCGGTGGCCATATTGAAGGGCAATGCAACTTTACCACCAGATGAACGAGCATGTTTACCAGCTTCAGGGCCAAAAATTTCGACCAAGAAGTCTGAACAGCCATCAACCGTTTTGCCAAGTGCGCCAACAACGGGGCCAGACGTTACATCGTCGTAGGTTGGGGTAACATTGACTGTTCCGGTGACCATCACAATGTGCTCAACCAGATCGAGGTCGCCAATTGTCGATTTGAGGAAGCGTAAACCCCGAACACAACTCAGCATCGCGGCTTCTTGGGCCGTTGCCAACGAGAGGGTTGGCAATTCGCCTTTGAGGAAACCACCGCTGCCAGTCAAAATTTCTGGGCCAGCTGACGAAATAAAGACCGTTTCGCCTGATTGTGAAGCATACACATAATTTGCGGTTGGTGGAGTCAGCGCTGGCAATGAAGCTACGCCATAACGCGTTTCAACATAGGCTTCAACCTTTTCAAAGACACAATCAACACCTGGTCTGCGACAACGATGCTGTTCAGCTTGTTGGGCTTTGTCAAGCGCTTGGCCTTCCGAAGCCAGTGAGATCGAACTAAACGTGGCAGCCATTACCATTACGAGCAGGAGTTTGAGAGAAAAGCGTTTCATAGATGGACTCCTCAGCACAAGGTTGATGTCTTTGATCGATCAAGTTATCAATTGTTAGTCATTGGGCTTATAGGTCAAATGGGTCAGTGGATAGCTTTGAGTTTACCCGACCTCAAAGCAAAGTCAACAGTCCCAATAGTCCTATCCAAAAACCATATTTAAATGGGACTCGTGAACCCAGCCTCGGCTAGGTCATCCTAACAACTTGTCCTAGGTCTAAAGGGCTAAAAATCGATCAGAGAACTATTTTGGCTCAGCTACGGTAGAGTAAGCAATACTATTAATCGAGGTTTGAATTATGTCGATATTTATTCATTTTGAGTTTATGTGGATTCCACCTCAGTTTGGCGGTAATAAAGGTGTGCCTTATCCTAATATGCGTACCGAGATTCATTGGCGGCATTACCTTCGTGATCCAGAAGAAGCCACACGCGACATTCAATGGATTCAGTTTGATTATGATGAAATAACCCGCCAAGGTTATGCGAAGTGTAGATTTGGCTCGCATCATCAATTACCAGAAGCAAGACTTAAGCCAGATCAACTTATCGTCATATTCAATGGGCCGAGAATTTTGGCAATAGGCAAAATCGTCGAGGAACGTAGTGCATAAATTAATCCTGAATGCTGGTCGAACTGTAACATTCGATCAGTATTTATTTTTTAATCGCGTTGGCCTCAAACTTAACGAGCAATGAACCCCACCAGCCAAATCTGAGTATCATAGATCATCAATTGAGCACGGAAGGATTGTCCATGAGTGAGCCATTTATGCCAATTTCTGTCGTCTTACCCGAAGCAGGCACAACCTTGATTGGCGATATTCGCTGCAAAGTTTCGAGCGCTGCCACCAACGATCAATGTACGGTCTTGGAAGTTACTTTGCCGCCAGGTCAAGGCGCTGCAATGCATCAACATGAGGTCGAAATGGAGATTTTGGTGGTTCAAGCGGGGCGCTGCACGGTTGGCGATGAACGCAATCAATGGGTACTTGAAGTTGGTGGTATTGCCCACTTTCCGCAACGCACGCGCCATTTCTTTCGCAATGATCACCCCGAAACGTGTGTGATTTTGATCACGGCTATTCCAGGCGGGCTTGATCGCTTTTTCGAAGCGCTAGCAGCCCAAGCCTGAAATCCAGCCGAAGACTGAGCCAAAACAGCCGAGCCAAGGCTATACTACCAATCTTAGCAGCGAAAAATCTGGAGGTGGTTATGCCAACAACAATTCCAGCCCTACCCTGCGCAGATTTAGATCAAACGATCGCTTTTTGGTCTAGTCTTGGCTTTACGGTCAGCTACACCCAACGCAAGCCTAACCCCTATGCTGTAATCAATGCTGATGATTATTGTCTGCATTTTTTCGGCTTAAAACAGCTAGCACCCGCCGAAAACTACAGCACCTGCTTGATCATTGTGCCCGAAGTTGAACAATTACATCAACAATTTAGTCAACACCTGCGAACGAGTTTGGGCAAAGTTCCCGCCCAAGGCTTCCCACGCATCTCACGTATGAAACCTGGCCAAAGCCGCTTTACCCTCACCGATAATGCTGGCAATTCGATTATTTTCATTAAACAAGGTGTCGAAGATGAGGCGGCTGCCCAAGCCTACAAAAACCCTGAGCGAAACCCATTGCAACGGGCAATTGCCGTCGCCGCTCGTTTGCGCGATTTCAAAAACGATAATCAAACCGCCGCCAAAACGCTTGATCATGCCCTCGCTCGTTACCCTGATGCCCCAAGTTCTGATTATGCCCAAGCCTTGCTAGCACGAATCGAATTAGCCCAAGCCCTTGAGCAAGATCAACAACTTGAACAATTAACTGCCCAACTCAACAGCATTGAACTCAATCCTGAACAACGCCAACAGCTCGGTTTATAGCGTAAAAATGTGGTTCAGGCTGACGAATAGTTGTCAGTTTGAATCGCATAATGTTGATCCAAGCCTACGTTTTATTTGTATAGCAGACTTTAATCTATCGCAATAAAAATTAATTAGGCTACCAAAGTTGTTTGTAATGGCAGTGATCGTTGCCAAAATAACCATTGCCCTAAAGGTCGTTATTACTCCGCCGAAAGATTGATTATGGATGAACTTGCCCAACATCCTCCAACAGCTGAATTGGCGATTGATAAAATTGACAAAGCTGAATTAATTCGTGCGTTTCAGCAAAAAATGCCAGGCTACGATCCGGCTGTCGTGGCGCAGGCAATTTGTGATCTGCTTGAGCAAAAACCAACTATGATCGATGGGCAAGCCCTGAGATTAACTATTAATGACCAAACTGCTAACTTAGCCAGCTATAACGTCGTTGGTGGCAACCTCAATCAAACAACCATAACGGTTGTCATGCCAAATCCGATCGCAAGCGCAAACACAGCTAAACTAAAACGTGGCCTGACTCGCCGAATTATTGCGCTAATCGTTGGTTTCATCGGTTTGCTGATGCCTTTACACGCTTCCGATCAATTTCAAGCCTCGCAACAACCGTCATCACAGAGCATGACAGGCGATGTCAATATTGTGATCGCTGAATTTACCCAGCTTAATGAAGAAATTCCCAATCAATGGAATGATCTGTTGGCGCAGGATCTTGATAATTTGTATGGAATGAGTAGCTTCAATCGGGTCAAAATTCAGACTGATCCGCGTTTTATTCCATCGATTGAGGCCGCTCAGCAGCTAGCCCAAACCACAAATGCGCATATGGTGATCTACGGCGATACCCAATCGAGCAGCACGGGGGCGGTTGTAACGCTGCGTTTTTATGTGATCGATCCACATCGGATTAATATTGGCGAGCTGATCAATGGCGAACACCAAATTGGCGCTCAACTGCAACTCTCAGAGGCTGATCTTTTAGCAGGTCATTCGTTGTTGGATCTACCTGATGCATTGATTCTGATTGAATTTACCAAAGCCTTGGTCTACTTAGGGCTTGAGGGAACAACCAATCTTGATGCAGCGCTGGCATCGATCAATCAAGCGCTTGCCGCCGCTGAAATTCACCCAAATATTAAAGGCAAAGAGGTACTTTTATTATTTGCCGCTGTGATCACTACTGAGCAATGTGCGCTCGAAGTCGATGATCACAGCGCTTGTTTTGCCCGCGCCCAGCGCTACCTTGACGCAATTCTCCAGCTTAACCCAGCTTATGGCCGCGCTTACCTTGCCAAAGCCAATATTTTTTATGCCCAAGGCAATTTGTTTCAGGCCATGGAATTCTTTAACCAAGCCAAAGCCTTGCCAGATCAGCCATTTGGCAGCTATATCGAGGAAAAAGCCACCTTTGGAATCGGCAACGTTTGTACCTTGCAATTGCAATATGTTCAGCAACGGCTTGGTGGAAGTGTAGCCGCAAATAGCGAGGCAACCAAACTAGCAAATTGCGCCTTACAAGCCTATCAAACCCTAATTAATAACTATGATCCAGTGCGGAACGACCCGATTTTGCAAGAACTTACGGCTTGGGCCTACTATTGGCAAGGGGTAGTTTATGTCGAGGCAGGTCAAACCAACGCTGCTCAGTGGTCATTTGAGCAAGCCCAACGTTTAGCCACAAATGCCGATTTGCAGCAGCGCGTCCAACAACGGCTCACCCAAGGAGCAGCCAAATGAAACCACGCTTAGCTACATGGTTGATAGCACTCGGCTGGTTATTAATAGGATGTGGAGCACAAACTCCACCTGGTTCAGATCAAACAGCTCCAACACCAAGCCGCCCAATACTTGGCTTGATCACACCATCGCTTGCCCAAACTGTATCAATCCAAACTCCAGTAGCAACTCAACAGCCAACACCAGCTATAACAGCAGTTGCCTGCCAAAAACCGAGCACATGGATCAGCTACACCGTTTTGCTCAATGATACGCTTTCCGAGCTAGCCTACCGCAGCGGAACGAGCGTCGAACAGCTTCAACAGGTCAATTGTTTAAATGACACGCTCATTTTCGCAGGCCAACAGCTCTACTTGCCCACGCTGTCAAGCGTTGAGCCAACCAATGATGTAGCTGCTCCAGCCGAACCAAGCAGCGAGCCATCACCTAATCCCGATCTGGCAGCAATCGCCACGCGCACGATTGATATTCCGATTCCAAGTGGGCCAAACGATCAGCTTTTGATTAGCCCCAGCCTTGGTATTGCTGGCACAAGCTTCAGCTTGCACTATCAGAAATTCGAACCCAATGCGAATATCAATTACACCATCTACAACGAAGATTTTGCGATCGTGGCAACAGGTGAGCTGATGGCTGATGCTACGGGGAAAATCACCTTTGTCTATGTTAGCCCCGTCGATACTCCAAGTGGCTTTTATCTGGTTGAAATGCAAAGCCAAACTGTGTGGGCCGAAGCAAGCTTTGAAATTATTGAATCATCGACCTTACCCAAAGCATCGCCTGAACCAACCAGCACCAAAGCCAGCCCAAGCCCAAGCACCACGCCAATTGATATAACACTCACGCCCAACGACGAATAAATTTACACCCATAATTCACACCAAATGAGGTCAATGATGCTTTTTCCACCGACCAATCAGCATGGGCCGCTAGCCCGCTGTATTGTGGTCAAATTCCACGATCAGCAGGCTCCGCTAATCTATACCGATCAAAATTTTCAAGGCTATGTTGTTCAACCGCTCTTTAACAGCGTCGATCCTGATCAATTAGTTGGCTTAGTTCAGCAAGCCCAGCAAACTAACCCAGAATATCAAGCACCAAATTTTTTGGCCTTCTTTGCGATTGATGTTGAGCCAGACCAAGATCCCTTTGCAATCATTGAGGAAATTAACCAATGGGCAGAACTTGAGTATGCCTATGTTGAATCGCCGCCAGCACCTGTGCCCACTGATGCTAACCCTCGCCGCGCACGCCAAACCTATCTCAACCCACCAAGCAGCACTGGCCCAACCATTGGCGGCATCGATGCTGAAGCGGCTTGGAAGGTTTTAGAGCATGCAGGCAAAGCCATCACGATTGTGGATATTGAGAAATCATGGCAATTAGAACACCCCGATTTGCTGCAACATGGCAGTTCGCCGATTACGATCTTGCCCTCACTGCTGCATTGTGATATGCATGATCCCGCTTGTGCTGATCATGGCACGAATGTTTTAGGTGTGCTGGTGGCCCAAAATAATACTGAGGGTGGAGTTGGAATCGCTCACGACGCAGCAGCAGCAGTCATTTCGCCCTGGCAAAAACCAAGCAATGGCACCAACCAACCAAGCTGGAATATCGCCAATGCGATTGTCGCCGCAAGCAACTACTTAACAACACTTGAATTATCAGGTAATCTGATCCTGCTAGAATTGCAAATCTACCAAGATCTGGCTGGCGGACCCTACACCAACACGCCCAATCAACCAGGCAGATTGCTACCAGTCGAATTAGAACCAGCCAATTTCGAGGCCATTCGGTTGGCGAGCGAACTGGGCATTATTGTGATCGAGGCTGCTGGAAATGGCGCTAGCGATTTGGCAACGTGTTGGGATACCGTGGGAACATATCAAATTGAGCCAGAAACAGCCCGTTATCGTGATTCTGGGGCAATTCTAGTTGGAGCGGTTTACAGTCGCGACCCCAATAAAGCAACGCGAACCGCTAGCTCCAACTATGGACAACGGGTCAATTGCTTCGCTTGGGGCAATGGTGTATTTACCACCAATGCTTCGGGCTATAGCTTAAGCTTTGGCGGAACATCAGCAGCAGCAGCGATTATTGCCGGAGCCGCCATTTTAGCGCAAGCAATTGGCGAACAGCTGCGCCAAGCACGATTCAGCCCCGAGGAATTACGCAGGTTGCTTACCCACCCAGATGCCTGTACCTATTCAGCCCAGCCCCAACATGATCGGGTTGGCGTTATGCCAGATCTAGGGCGCATTATTGGCTTGTTGCAGGTTTAAACCTTGTTGAATGTCAATCGGCTTGAGCGTTGTGAGCAGGAGATAAAGCAGATCAATCACTCAAACTGCTCAAGCTGCGCATCGTTAAAGCAGCGCTCTAAAATAGTGCGGGTTGTTTGCACAAAATGGCGCTCAGCCGAATCGACCGGATGCACCACACAGGCCGTAATATCGCAGTGCAAGCCCGTAATCAAGCGGCCTTGGACTTGTTGTTCGGCCAACACGTTGATTAAGGTTTGGCCAACCACATGCACTGCCCAACGTAATTCATCGAAGGCCAAAAAGCGCCCATCACGCAAAGCTAAATCACGAAAGCTAATCAAACGATTGGGTTGCGGAATCAGCCGCATGCCCACAATTGCAAAGCGCTCAGTGTTGGGAATTTGGCGCACATAACGTTCATATTCAATGATGGTCTGTTTTAAACGCCAGCTAGGTTGAGCTGGCGTGGTTGCTAAAAGCACTCGTTGATGGGGGACACAACGTAGCATCTGCATGCTGCACCTCTAAACCTTGGCTTGTTGGCGCATGGCATAGACATAGCCCACTAAGCCACCAATCAAGCTAGCCCCAACCAGCAAGCCAATGGCACTGCCGCCATGAATCACCAGCAACAGCAGCAAACAAATTCCAGCACTAGCCCCAAAAACTTTGATCCGTAGGTCATCCGACCATGCTTGAATCAGGCTTGGAACAAAGCGCACCGCCAGCAATGCACCCGCTACCATCGCCACAAACCCAGCCAAGGCCAACTTGATGATTGCCCCAACCACGGTCGTGGCGACAATCGCGCCAACCCCACCAACCAGCGCCAAATCAAGCATCGGTTTGTATTGTGGTGCAAGACTTGTGCGAATCTGCTCCTCAAAATCTTCACCATTCGACTGTGCTTGATCATATTTTTCAAGCCATTCTTCGGCCCAGCGCAACTCGGCTTGGGCAGCGGCATACTCGGTTGGATTTGTACTTGCATAGGCGGTTTCGGCTAAAGCTTGGTAGGCCGCTTCGGCTGCCGCCATCGGATTACTCATAATTTGCTGGGCAGTTAATTGAATCACCTGCCAATCGGCCCAAGTTGTTTGCGAACTGGCTGAGGCTTGGCAAATAATCCCAATTTTTTGCGCAGGATAAGCAAAATCAAAGCGAAAACTATTGCCTGCAATCTCAACTGTATGATTTTCGTACAAATAAACTGCTGGATGCGCTGCATGCCAAGCCACGGCAAACAAATCGTTGATCGCATTGCCGCTCGATTGCTGGCGTGGCTGCGGTTGATCACGCTGGCCGCTCAATTCACGATCATAGGCTTGGCGCTTTTGGGCATCTTTCAATACACCATAGGCAATATTCAAGGCCTGCATCAAGGCCGTGGCATCGGGAGCTTTATTAATATCTGGGTGATATTGGCGGGCCAAACGCCGAAATGCTGCGTCGATTGTGGCGGCATCGGCGTTGCTGGCAACCCCTAGCACCTCGTAGTGCGTTTTCATAAAGAATTATTCACTCGCTGCTAAACCAAAAAAACCACGTAATTGTTGGCGATAGATCGCATGATTTTCCCAAAGATCATGATTCAATTTGGCTTGATGGCGCAACAAACCAGCCAATTGC
Organism: Herpetosiphon sp.; assembly: GCF_003512625.1. Classification (NCBI taxonomy): domain Bacteria; kingdom Bacillati; phylum Chloroflexota; class Chloroflexia; order Herpetosiphonales; family Herpetosiphonaceae; genus Herpetosiphon; species Herpetosiphon sp. Next base: position 43,532 of record NZ_DOPT01000035.1, read on the forward strand.
TGCTGATTTGCTGCATCTAATTTTTGCAATGTTTGCTCAATCAAACGCTGATTTTGCTGTTCAAGCGCAGGCCAAAACGCTTCATGCAAAATTTGTTGTCCAGCGACTTGGGCCGCCGTCAATTGGCTAAAATCAGTAAAAACCGCCTGTTGCTGCAAATAGCCCAAAAAGCGACAGGCCACACTATTGAGTTTATCCTGCTTGAGTTCATCAATCCAATCGCTGGCATCGTCGCTCAGTTGGCGGGCGAGGGTCAAGATTTCAAGTGCTTCAATCACCAGATTCGCCGCAGCACCAAATGGATCAGCGCCTGCTAGCCAAGCCTGCGCACGGCTACAAAAGAAAAACGGCTGAGCACGAGCCAACAACACCGTTTGATCAAAGGTTGCCAACTGCTCAAAGCCTAACACGCTTAATTCGCTTAAACGATAGCGTAATTCCTGCTGATGCCCCAAGGCTGATTGCACCGTTAATTGGCGAAACAAGGGCCAGATTGGGCTTTGGGTCACACCCAATTCAGTATACAACTCAATCTGACGCAACAATGCCAGATGCGCCCCAAGCAGCAAATCAGCCGCCCCATCGCCATCCAACAGCTGATCTTGCGCCCAATAATACCACCAGCCATACAATTGAGCCGCGCCAAGTTGGGCATACACTGGCGTTGCGACTGGAAATTGTTGGCCCAACCAAGCTGGCAATAAAGCCGCAATTTGGCTAAATTTGCCCTGTTTGAATTCAGCAAACGCTGCTTGTAAGGCCTGGGCCAACGCTTCAGGCAAGGCCGCCAAATCGACCTCGATTAAGCGACAAACCGCCTGATATTGCGCTTGATCATCGAATGGCTCAGTCAAATTCATTGGAGTTCCTTTATTGCTACAAGGTTATTGCTGCCTTGGAGCATACACCAGGCTAAGCATTGAACTTTAGCCCTCAAGGCCTAGTACAGTACAGCAGATTCAGCTAGAGAATATGAAGGATAAACGATGGCAATTTGGATTTCAATTGAGTTTTTTTGGATTCCCAAACAGTTTGGTGGGCATAGTGGGCCACCGTGGAACAATATGCGTCCCGGCATTCGTTGGCAGCGCAACATTGAAGCACACATTAAAGAAAGGCGCGATATTCAGTGTATTAAGCTTGAATACGATCCAACCACACTCGAAGGCTTTGCCACTTGTCGATTTATAGCAGATCATCCATTGCCCGATCGGTCATTGGAACAAGGAGCACGCATCGAGCTTCTCGCTGGCTATAACATTTTAGCAGTTGGCAAAATCACTGAAGCATGGGTGACAGCTAACGAGGAGTAAACAATGACAATTTCAATCGACATTGAATTCATCATGATTCCCGCACATCTTGGCGGGCGTACCCATCCACTCTTTGAAACGATGTGGATCAATTTTCGTTGGCAGCGCTATCCAGCTTGGCTTTGGAGCATTCGGATTATGAACCTTGAATATGATCCAGCAACACGTATAGGTTATGCCCAACAATGCGCTTTGATCGTAGAGGAACCATGCACCGAATCGTGGCTCCAGCCAGGTCAATTACTGGAATTATGTGAAGGGCCAACCGTCGTAGCCATCGGCAAGATCGTTGAACCACGAGAGAGAACTTAAACACAAACAGCCTAGAGCAAATACTCTAGGCTGTTGCAGCATACGATAAAGCTTATTTTTTGTGAACCACTAACTCAGGCCGACCCATTGCTTGCAGCAGCCGTGGATACATCTCATACATTGGGGTGACCGCTGGCAAAAGCTTGATAATTTTGGGAATCGGGCCTTTGGCTACAATCTGACGGCGCGTTAATGCAGCCATCAAATTGATTGTGCCATGCCAAAATTGGTGGGCAATATCGGCCTTCATCGACATCACCACATCGGGCTTTAAGCCAGGCACTTCGCCCCAAACCACATCGAAAAAGGCTCCCTCTTGGCTTGGCTGACGATCAGCCAGAATGCTCACAATCCCATCGGGATCATCGTAGCGATACTGAATTGAGAGGCCAGATTGCTTTATTTTGGGCGCAATTTCAGGATCGCACTTGGCCTCATCATACAATGCACCAAGGTACTTGATCAGTTCTTCTGAATCTTTAAACACCGACATGAATGATGCTCCTCACGTATACAGGCGGTTCGGAGACGTGACGAGGGGAAAGTGCTTCGTCGCGCTTTTTGGCGATTATAAAGGCCATGCTGCACTTGCGTCAAGCCCAAGATTTTGCCGCCTCGGAGTAGATTCGGAGTAGATTCGGAGTGCTAGTCCCACTCTTTGACCCGCACATCGCCTACATTCTAGCTGATTGCAGAGCACGAAGGTGACATACTTGCAAGCATCGTAGGAGGATGTATGTCCGTAAACCGCCCCTATCGACGATTGATTCACGTTGGAATGCTCTTGAGCATGCTCTGGTCGCTCTTCCCAGCGAGCCAGCCAGCCACCGCCCAAACTGATCAGTCCAACAAAACGGTTGAGCAAGCGTTTGCTCCCGATACTGGCCTAACACGCGATCCGCAAACCCCGCGTTTAGCAACTGCGCTACCAAAAAAAGCCAGCAGCAGGGCTGATTTTATGCCTGTGGCGGCCCAAAACTTAAGCATTCAGCCGCAACTTAATCAGGTGGTCACTGCCCAACTTGATAGCGCCAAAACCACCGCCGTACAATTCGAGCAAGCGCCGTTGAGCTTGTTGGTTGAGGCCGATACCTTCGCGACCGCTACGCGCTTGGAGTTTCAAGCTCAAGCCTTGCCAAACTTGACCCAACAGCTCCAACGCAGCAGCAAAAGTGAAGGCTACCTGCGCGACCAAGCTGAGCAAGTTACGTTCTATCGCTTTAACATCGAAGCCCAAACCAACGATCAAGCTGCCAACTTCAAAAAACCAGTGCGCATGGTGCTCGATTTGCGCCAACTCATGCGCGATGTTCCCAGCAATTATCAACAATTTTATTTGGCCTACCAAGATCAAGCCGATCCCAACCACTGGATCGAAGTGCCAATTACCTTACACGATGCCAAGGGCTTGATTAGCGCCGATGTTGACCATTTTTCGACATGGGCAGCTGGCACACGGCCAGAGCGTTGGAATCCCAGCTGGGTTCCAGCAGCAGTTGCCAGTTTTAGCGGAGCAGCCACCTATGCCTACCCAATTGAAGGCCCAATGGGTCGTGGTGGCCTGCAACCAAAAGTCGAATTAAGCTACAACAGCCGGAGCCTTGATGGCCGGATTCGCGATGACACTGGTGCAGGCCCACTGGGCGATGCTTGGTCAATCAGCGATATTAGCATTGCACGGGTTGGGGTAAAAACTGAATTCGTTGCGGGCTTTCCATCCAACAAACATCCCGACAACTTCCGTTTGACGATCAACGGCGCTGGACATGAACTCTTCCCTGAGTTTCCCAGCCAAACTGCCACTGCCAGCAGCATGCGCTATTTTGCCAAAGATGCTCCAGGCTACTACATCAAACGGGTCTATAACACGGCCACCCCCAATACCGATGGAATATATTGGATTGTGGTAACGCCAACGGGTGTGACCTATCGTTTGGGTTATTATCCTCACGCCGAAGAACACCAAATTTGGGATATTGGCTATTGGAATGTGCAAGGCCATCAAGGCCGCCCCAATAACGAACGCTCAGCCTTGGCTTGGCATGTCGATACGGTCACCGATCGCGCTGGCAACCAGATGACCTATCAATATGTCAACTGGACAGTCACCGAGCCAATTGAGTGGTATCTCCAAGGCTCAAGCCATAAATCGACCTTGCAATTAACTACGTGGAAAAGCCGCATCGGCAGCATTAGCTACAATTACCCAAATCGGGTGACGGCCTTGCCAGTCAGCGATACCGTTGCTCAATTGAGCACTACTCCTGCCAGCCGCTTGGTATTTACCACCAAAACCCAATTTGCCTACCTGATCGACACAATTTATGTCTATCATGGCTCGTTGAGCACCCCAATTAAAGAATATCGGATTAACTTATCAGGCCATTTCGTTGATAGTCCGGCCTGTATGAACCAAGATACTCAGCCGAATATTCCGCGCTCAACTCATACTCGGGTGGTCAATGCGATTACGGTCGCTAGCGGGGTTGATGCCGACCCAACAACCGAAGATGGTTGGACTTTGCCCGCCACCAGCTTTACCTACGAAGCCAAACCACATTACAACAACAATTGTTTCTCTTTCTACTATCTCAAGAGCATGCGCAGCAATTATGGTGGTGAAATCAGCTTCAATTACGCCTCGGATAATCGTTGGATTGGCGATTATACCTACCTAGGCTATGATCGGTATGTTTGGCCAAGTTTGGGCCAAAGCTATTACGTGGTCGAAACTTTAGCCAACGACGGGCGTAATCCTGCCGTCAAAACCACCTACAGCTATAGCCAGCCCTGTTATGGCCAATGGTCAAGCAACGTTCCCGCAGGCGCAATCACTTGTGGCGCAAGCGATGCTCCCGAGTTTGGCACAATCACTGGCTTTGCCACGGTCAATCAACGCAGCTACGATTTTAACGGCACAACGCTGCTCAAACGCAACGAAACAATTTTCTCGCAAAATAGTGCTACCACCAGTGGCAAGCCCATGATTCAGCGCAATTTTGCTGGCGATGGAACGTTGTTGGATGCAACCCACAGCACCTACAACACCGATAGCCTGCATGGCTTGCCCAATATGTTCACCTATTTGAGCGAAGTTAAGAGCTATCAATATAGCAACGGCCTTGAAATTTCGACCAAGCGCACGTTTGGTTACGATGTGGCCAAACAAGCTGGCGTGCAATATGGCAACCTCACCGACACTTGGCTCTATGCTAGTGCTGCTGCAACGACACCTTACGAAAAACAAGTTACCTATTACACGCCCAACAATGGCCGAGCCACTGGAGGCCAAGCCTGGATGGTCAACGCGCCCACAGCCAGCGGTCGTTACGATCAACAAGGCACATTTTTAAACGGCACATGGATCTATTATGATGGGGCCACAACCAACGCTACTGCCCCAACCCAAGGCTTGGTCACCCGCAGCCGCCAAACTCGGCCTATTACTTGTGCTGAGATTCCAAATCCAAGCGGCTTGCCACAACCAGCTGACCCTAATTGTGTCCATGCCTTCCAAACCATCGATAGCGATATGACTTACGATAGCTTTGGCAACCCCAAAACGACCACAATCTACAGTGGCTTTGGCTATCGTTCGCTCAAAGCCAACTTTAGCGATTCGCTCGATTGGAAGCCCACCGAAACTGGCCAACCAAACCTGAGCCAAGTTGCCAGTTTGTGGTACGACAGCGATTACAATCTATATCCAGTCAAAACCACTAACGCATTAAATCAAGCTACAACCTACGAAATTTATGGTTTCCGCAACGATGCTGGCAACATCGCCGCCGTTGATGGCTTCCAAATTCAGACTGGCTTGCTCAAAAGTGTCACCAATCCCGATGCCACGATTGTACGCTACGAGTACGATCCATTTGGTCGCTTAGTCAATACTTTCGATAGCTATAGCTTCACGGGCTTTGGCGATAGCACCAAGTGGAACGGCAATCCAGTTATTCGCTACCGCTATTGGGATAATTATTGGAACGACAGCGCGGTTTTTGCCAATCCTGCTGCCAATCAACCATTCCTGATCAGCGATGAAAAGCGGCCTGGCAGCTATGCCAACCCCAGCAGCACTGGCAATTTCGCCTACAACGACCAAACCATGTACGATGGTTTTGGCCGCGCTATCCAAAGCCGCCATATTTGGGCCGATGTTGATGGCGAAGCCAAGCGCCAAGAAATTTATAGCACAACCGCCTACAATGCACTCGGACAGACAATCTGCCAAACTGCGCCGTTCAACCTGCCGTTCTACATCGATCGCGGTTTGGTTTGGCCAGCGTCACCCTTCGTCACCACGCCATGCAGCGATAGCAGTATGGCCAAAACCCTGACCAGCTACGATAATTTTGGGCGGGTCAAGCAAACCACTGCCGCCGATGGCAGCCTTAACAAAGCCAATTGGAGCTTAGTTAACAACATCACGGTTGCTGGCCAAAATCTCTTCTGGCAGCATCAACAAATTAATCCCAAGAACCAACTAGAAATGCGCTTGATCAACAATCAAGAACAGTTGGTCTTGCGGCGCGAATATCGCGGTACTGCCGATAGCCCAATCGTTTATAGCGATACCCAGTTCCAATACGATACCCTCGGCAATATCAACAAAATCAGCCGCCGCCAACCTAGCAACGCTGGCAACGGAGCGTTGATCGCACCCGAAGCAACCATGGTTTACAACGGCTTTGGCCATAAGTTGCAAATCAACGACCCCGATATGGGCACAATCAAGTATCGCTATAACGCCAATGCGCGAATTATTGAGCAACGCACGCTCAACGATAGTCTGCTTACGAACGATGACGATGTTGTGTGTTTCTATTTCGATGCGTTGCAGCGCAATACCAGCAAAAATACCACCAATGCTGGCGCTAATTGTTCTAACACGCCAATTTTGAACGGGGCGTTGTGGCTAGCCAACTCAAGCTACTACAGCAGTGGCGCAGGCAAAATCGGCAAACTCCAATCAGTTAAATGGAATCGTGATGGTAATGGCGCGGTTGATGGCGAAAGTTTCAACTACAATAGCCTTGGCTTGCTCACCAGCCATACGCGCACGCTCAATGGCGTAAGCTTTAGCATGCAATTTGGCGACTTCGATGCCCTCAATCGCGCCACCACAATCACCTATCCCGATGGCGAAGTCGCAACCATCACCCACGATTTAGAAGGCGAAAATAGCCTGAGTTTGGGCAGCCATGGTGCGTTGGTAAGCAATATCGAATACAACGCCCGTGGCCACATCAGTCTAATCGATCGTACAAATGGCGGGCATAACACGGTCTTTAATTATTATGGCGCAACTGGCACGGCCAACACAGGCAACAGCAATTTCCGCCTAGCTAGCATCAATCATCAACATAGCCTGTTGCCGAGCTATACCTACGAGTACGATCAAATCGGCAATATCAGCCTCCTCTACGAAAGTGGCTCGCTCTCGGGCAATACCTATTTCAATTATGATGAATTGGATCGTTTGACCAGCACCAGCGGCATTTACAGCCATATCTATGCTTATGACAAGCTGGGTAACTTAACCAACAATAATGGCATTGCTCAAACCTACAACGGCATAGGTACTCAGCCGCATGCGCTGCGTTCAACCAGCCAAGGCAATTTCTTCGAGTACGATCAAGCAGGCAATATGATCGTGCGCAACGATGCTAGCGGCCTGTATCAACAAGCCTTCGATGTTGAGCAACGCTTGTATGAAGTGATCGATCAACACGATCAAACCACGCGCTTCCGCTATGATCCCAGCGGCCAGCGCACTACCACCTTCGCCGCTGATGGCACAGTTACCTACGATCCTTTCCCGAATTATCAACGCACGACCGTCAGCAGCAGCAACTCAGCCGTGGATAGCCTCAACGCTGGAGTTCTGTGTAGCGATTACAACCCTGAAACAAAAAGCTATGGCGGCGCTGGCTATATTATGTACAGTGAAATCCCAGTCAAACAGCGCTTTGGCAATTTGCCAGCGGCCAACATCAGCGACCACTTCATCTGTGTGCGCAACAATACTGGCGTTTGGGAATACGATAACGATGCTGGCTTCTATGCATTCACTCCGATTGCCAGCGACTTGTTGGTCGCCAGTTTCAACTACAATGCAACCACAGTCAGCCCATATCTCAATCAATCAGGGGCGATTTATGGCCTGCGCTATGGCTATACCACCAGCAACCTAGCCTTCAGCAAAGATGTCTTTGGTGGAACCAACAATCCAGGCGAGTTCGAAATTGCTGGAACCCACTTCAAAACCAATGCCTTTGCCCAAAGCGTCGCCAACCATGGCTATGGTGTGGCTTGCCAAGAAGATGCAACTGGCACAGGCTACCTGATGTACAGCGCTGAATCGGTGCATAGCCGCTTCGCCGAGCAAGCGCCCGATATCAACAATGCTGCGCACTTCATCTGTGTACGCCACAACGGCCAAACCTGGCAATACGATAATAATTCGGCCTATTTCGCCTTTACTCCACGCCAAAGCGACCGCTTGATCGGCGCAATCGATTTCAGCAACGATAGCTACACCAGCTATGTCGGCCAAACTGGCACGATCTTGGGCATGCAAAAAGGCCTAAGCAGCAGCAACTTAACCATCACGGTCAATCAATGGAATGGCGAGAGCAACCCAGGCGAATTTGGGATTGCTGGCTTGAATTTCACGCCGCAAGCCTACGAAGTAACGATCACATCGGCAGGCATGGGCATCAATTGTTTGGATACCGCGACAGGCACTGGCTATATCATGCACAGTCGCCAAGCCCTGAACCAACGCTTTAGCCAATCGATCCCAGCGCAACTTGCCAGCAAACACTTTGTTTGTGTGCGCTATAACAGCACGCTCAGCACTTGGCAATACGATGATGGCAGCAATTACTATGGCTTCACGCCACGCGCAAGCGACACCTTGGTTGCCAGCGTCAACTTCAGCACCGACCAAGTAACGAGCCTCGCGGGAGCAAGCGACAGCGAATTTGGCATAACCAAAGGCTTTGTCAGCGGTATTAGCATCGTCGCCAATCAATGGGGCGGCAATAGCAATGCTGGTGAGTTTCAAGTTATTGGCAACAATTTAACCACGCATACGATTGATATCGGCAGCAAAACTGTGGCAATCGCTGGCACGCCAATCGCTACCCGCCGCAAACATAGTGTCGCCACAAGCTTGGTTGATCAATCATTAGTGTTTGTGTATGTCGATAAGCTCGGCAGCGCCAACACTTTGATGGATCAAACGGGCACAGCGATTTTGAATAATGTACGCTATCTGCCATTTGGCGAGGAACGCCTAGGCCTCAACTCAGCCTATAGCGATCGCGGCTTTACTGGCCATCAAGAGAATCGTGAGCTTGGCCTAACCTATATGAATGCCCGCTTCTATCTGCCAAGCACTGGCCGCTTTATCAGTGCCGACAGCATGATTCCTGAGCCGAGTAATCCCCAAAGTTTCAATCGCTATAGCTATGTCTACAACAACCCAATCAACGCGACTGATCCTTCGGGTCACTTGCCAGGTGATGATGAACCTGAAATTCCAAATCCGTTCCCTGAATCGAATCCAATCCCTAATATGGAGTACAGCGCCTATAGAAAATGGCTTAACTTCTGGCAAGCCTATACCGACAACGATAATCCCTACATCATGATTAAACAAGGAGATCAACTTGTTGAAAGCTCAGTTGCAATCAAAGCGGGGTCTGTCAGTCTAAGCCCAGATAGCGTTAGTGTTGCTGGAAATTGGGGATTGGTAGGTGCTGAAGTATCAATGCCAGGAGCATATAAGAAAGGTGAAGGCGATAATTTCTTAGAAACACTGTGGGAAGGAACATCAGCAAAAATATTAATAGGTCCACAGATCGACTTAATTGTTGTCGAAGTGATGCCTTTAGCATTGGGGATCGATCCATTTACTGGTAATATTACCCTCGAAACAAGCGCAGGAATTGGACTAGTCGAGGGAAGTACTACAATCAATCCGTTTGCCAAAACAGATGCGATCTATGTTTTGCAAATCAGCGATGAATTGCATGATAAGCTGATGGGTCGAGATCCATGTGCCTTGAGTGTTTCGTTCCAAGATCAACAAGCAGCTTGGACGGAATTAATCAATGTAGTCAACAGCTATGGGTTTAATGGCACTGACCCTCGCTGGACACTCCATTCAATTCCAAATTACGTCTACAATGGCGAGGAAAACACACCCTGATCAATCATTAAACCTCTTAGTAGGCCGTCGATCAAGTTTAATCGACGGCCTTTTTTAATGCTTATTCTGGAATAATTCCATGAGCTCGTTCAAAGGCAATCCGTAAGCTGCCAATTTGGCTGCGATGTTCAGCCTCGTGCTGACAGAGATGATGCAACACCCATTCAGGCGTAACTGCATAGGCCGCCAATTCGCGCACCCGTCGAAAATCGGCTAAATCCATGTGATTAAATGTAGCTAAAAGTAATTCGCGCACCTGCTCAAGGCGAGCACAATGTTGGACTAAATCTTGACCTAAAACGGGAGTTAACAAGCCTTGTTTGGTTCGATGGGGATAGGGCAACAAACTTGCGGCTGGCTCAGGATAGGCATCCAAGCCCAGCACTTCATCATATAACCAATCAGCTTCAATCAAGGCAATGTGATACAGCACACTGCCAATCGTGCTATCGCCATGATCTGGTTGCCAATCGATCATGGCCTCGCTGAGTTTGGCAATTTCCTCGTTCGTGCGCCGCCGAGCATCTTGCAAGGCCCACAGCCACCCGCCAATTTCGGCCACCGAATGGGTTGATTCAACAATTTTTTGTTCGCGCAAAGGCGTTCTCCTTAAATAATCATGAACCCAAGTATGCGTAGCCCACGCCTGATTGTCGTCGTTCCTCAGCCCGATCAATCCTCAGCCTTTTGAGTAGATTTGACAATTTGAATTCCCATGCTACATTATGACCAATCAGTCATAAATTATGACCGAATAGTCATCAAATAAATATGGTGATTCATGGAACCAAAAACAGCTCCAACCACGCTCTCGATGCGTTCGTTACGTGAACGCCAGCGTGAAGAACGCGCCGCACTGATTCTTGAGGCAGCTCAGCAGATTTTTAGCGAAAAAGGCTATGTCGAGGCCTCAATCGACGAGATTGCCGCTCGCACAGGTATTGCCAAGGGCACTGTTTATTTACATTTTGCCAGCAAGGAAGAGTTGGTGGTGGCCTTGTTCGAGCAACAGTTCAAGCAATTTTTGCAGCAAATTGAGCATATTCTCAGTGAAGCCATGCCAATGCGTCTGCGGCTTGAACACTTGCTGCTCGATGTCTATACCCGCATTCAGGCTCAAGGCAACCAAGTGCTGATCGATCTCAACCCACGGCTGGGATTAACCACCAGCCTGATCAACAAACGGCCTGATCTTGCGGCCTACAGCACCCAAGCCATGGAATTGATCAGTGGATTGATCAGCGAAGGCCAAACCAATGGCGAGCTTGATCCCAAGGTACCAAGCATGGTGATGGTGGCAACCTTGGTCAATATGCTCTCGCCCAACAGCTACGAACGCCTGCTGGCCAGCGGTCTGATCACGCCAGCCGAACTAGCGGGCTATCTCAGTCGAAGCTTTTTCCCCAAACCTTAAATCATCGCTGCTAGCATAGGAGTTTTAGATATGACGCTTGCTGTTCGTTCGCTGCCGCATCGGCGCAGCCGTTTTGCGCTCGATATTGCGCTCGAAGTTAAACGCCAAGGCACATTACAATTTTTTGAATCGACGTGGCGACGCTATGGCGACCTTGCCCACCTGCAACTTGGCTCAAAAGATATGTTTTTGGTGGTGCATCCTGATCACGTTCGGCGGGTGATGGTCGAGCAGCGTGACACTTATTCAAAAAAGGCTAGCTATGAAGGTGTGCGCAAATTATTGTTAGGCGATGGCTTGGTAGCCAGCACTGGCAGCCTTTGGCGGCGGCAGCGCAAATTGATGGCTCCATTTTTCACGCCACGGGCAATTGAAACCTATTTACCAATTATTGTTGAGGATGGGGCATGGTTTCGCGAACGTTGGAGCGCTGCTGCCAAACAGGGCGAACCACTCGATATTCTGACCGAAATGTCGGTGCTCACAGCGTCGATCATCTTAAAAAGTATGTTTAGCCTTGAGGCCGATGACACGATTGCTTGGGTCAAACATGCGGTCGAAACGATGATTGGCTTTGCCTCAAGCCGCCAGATGAACCCACTGCATGCGCCACTCTGGATGCCAACGCCCAAAAATCGGGCTTATTTGGAAGCTCGCAACCGGGTTAATCAGTATATTCAGGGCATTATCGCCGAGCGCCAACGCCAAGCGCCGGATGAATGGCCTAACGATTTGCTAACCCGCATGATGCAGGCTCGCGACGAAGAAACAGGCGAACCAATGTCTACAGTTTTGTTGCGTGATGAGGCAATTACGGTCTTTTTTGCTGGCCACGAAACCACCGCCCGCACGCTATCATTCTTGTGGTATGCCTTGGCCAACAATCCCGACGTTGCCGAACGCATGCAGGCCGAAATCGATAGTGTGTTAGGCGATGCTGCACCAACTCTCGATCATCTCAAACAACTGCCTTATACCTTGCAAGTAATCAAAGAAACCTTGCGACTTTACCCCGCCGCCCCGATGTATGCCCGTGATGCGGTTGCTAGTGATGAATTTGCAGGCATTAAGGTTCCAGTTGGCTCACGGATGACGATCATGCCCTATCTTACCCATCGCCACCCTGATTTTTGGGATAAGCCGTTGCGCTTTGATCCTGATCGTTGGTTGCCAGAACGCGAAGCCCTGCGCCACCCCTTTGCCTATCACCCATTTGCGGCTGGGCAGCGGATTTGCATCGGCAATAATTTTTCGTTGTTTGAATCGCATGTGGTGGTTGCGATGCTGGCCCGCCATTTTGCCCTGCGCACCGTGCCAAATCACACGCCGCAAGTCTGGATGGATGGCACACTTGGCTCGCGCAATGGCTTGCCAATGTTCATCACCCAGCGCTAAAAATCTCTCACCCTAGCCCCTCTCCTGTTTCGCGGGAGAGGGGTTTTTGTTTTAATTATTATAAGATTTGCAAAATTGCTGGCAAATTCCGTGCGCAAAATTCAAAATGGACATCCTGTGTCCGCACGATCATGTATACTTGAAAACAACGATCACAGCAGAACTTTGCAGCCTCTAGTAATGCTATTGCGTCAAAGGAGGTCGAATGGATGCGGAATCAACAACCTATGCTGAAGGAGACCCACCCACGGAAGATTCAAGCCAGCTTGATCCGGAGTTTTTAGATTTATTGCTCGGTAAAGCACCCAACGAGGAAGAAATCTTCGAGCGCTATCGCAAACATATACTCAATGATGGGTTACTTTGCTACAAAAAGACCATTCAGTTTAGCATGACCGAAGGCGGTAAAGCTGGCGAATCGCTATATAGCCATATCTTGAACGGCATCTTAGTTCTCCAAGATTTACGCTCAATCGTACACCTAACCGACGAAGAAACCAAGGTATTGTTTACAGCCTTTACAATCCACGATATCAACAAAGTCCAACCCACCGAACAACGCCAGAGCTATCTCGACCTAACCAAACCAAATATTGTCGCTAATGAAATGAGCAAGGTCAAACTCGATGTATTTTTCGATGGCTATGAACCATATCTCAACGATATTATCAGCTTAATGCAACGCCATTCAGGCCATAATTGGACAGGCGTGCAAGCACTAAACTTGAAAAATCAGCCTAAATTTAAATTGCCAATGGAGCGACTTGATCAACTGGTGCTGTTGATGCGGGCAGCTGATGGCATCGATCTATCACACACGCTCGAAGAACAACGCCACAAAGAGCAATTTCTACATTCGATCAACACATTCAGCCCCCAACAATATGCTTTTTGGCGACATCGGGTAGCCGAGCAGCGTGGCAATCTGACCAACATTATTCATAATGCTGTGGCTGCCGAATTAAGTGAACGCTTTGGGTTAGTGCCACTGTTGTATTACCCCGATGGAGTAGCCTATCTTAAACTTAAAGCGACGAGCCTTCAGCCTGAGCCAAATCTCTATCCTGCCATTGCCGCACGCGTAGCCAATACAATCAACAGCATGACCAGCGCCGGCTTTCGTGAGTTTATTCGGGCAATCAATATGGGGATTACGGTTGATCGCAAATGCTTAGAACTTAATCTCCCATTTGCCCAAATTCTCGCAGCGATTGACACCATCATTCAGCGCCGCACGGTTAAGGATGATAAGTTGCAAGCCCTCAGCCAAGCGTCGATCAAACGCACCCGTGATCTGCTGGCTAAACGGCAAGCCAAAACTGCCAATTCAAACGATCAACGAGCAATCAATCAAGCCATTGAAGTTATGTTAGAACGCGGCCCCGTGCCGCAAACCAATAGCCAGATGAAGGTCGGCGAGCTTATTCGTACCTACTATATTTTCCTGATCGAGCATTTCGAGCAAGCAATTCCTGACGCTTGGCAGCATATTTACCAATTGCTAGAGCTACCAGCCGAGCGCTGGGCGATTTACGATGGCTTCGATGCTCGTATGGATCGAGCGTATGCAATTGCTACCGAGATTTCATTAACCGCTGATCAGATTTACCAACGCATTGAAGCTGATGGCGGCAGTTTGATCAACACCCAAACCACGCTTGACCCACGACTCCCAACGATCGAAGCGTATTTGAAGCATGTATTGGTGTTCGATGGTCAAGCACGAGCCGCTGGTGATTTCGCCAGCAGCCTACCCAATTATGTGCGTCAAAACTCCAAACAATGTGTCCAATGCAGCCTGCCTATGCCCACCCAAAAATGGGGTTCGGCCAATGTTCGCTCCGATATCAAAATTCAAATGTTCTCAAATCGGCTGACAGGTGGTCCAGGCGAACCAGTTAAGCATATTTGCGAGGTTTGCTTAATTCAATATTTGGTCGAAAAGCTCAATTATCGCGAGGTCAGTGGCGAACGGACGATCTATTTACACATGTTTCCCTACTCGTTTTTGCCAGCCCCACTGCTTGAAGGGCTACGTGCCACCTTCCGCAGTTTACTCAGCGAGGATAGCATCACCGGAGCGGTGCGCTTGGCGGATGTAAGCAACAGCATGTTGCAGCGCACCCCAACTCTGCGCTTTACGACCCGCACCAAGGCCAATAAACCTCAGCCCTATGGTTTGTATAGCCCGCGCTACAGCGAAACCCTCGGCGGGTTAATCACCTTACCACTGAATCCTGCTGGCGATACCGATACTGAGCGGTTTCTGTTTGCGTTGCAACATGCCTTATTATTGCACCAGCATTTTGGCTGCAAAGTATTGCTAAGCAATGCTGCCGTACCACCGCTCGATAAAACCGCATTTAGCGACCTATATATCGATTTGACTCCGTTGCAAGCCCGTGGTTTCGTGCGCCAAAACGATTACGAGCATTTTAAACAAGGAACCAAAGAGTCAGGGAGCCTAGCCAAACTCTGGGATCAACTCGATTGGTTGTATCAAATTCGTGAAGTTGTGGCGATGGCCAATGCCGATCCAGTTGTCGATTTTATCGGGGCAATGGCTGATCATCCATTGCGTATTTTTTACTTGGCAGAGAAATATGCCGAGGCCAAAGCTGGGCATCAAGCTTCAAGCTGGTTGATTCATACGATGTTCAATCCAGTTCAACAGTTAGCCCTTAGTATGGGAGATCGATCAATGGAACAACTTGATTTCTGTCTCAATCGGCTGGCCGAAATTGCTCGCCACGGCAATTTGCGCGGCTCTTCGTGGAAGAAGAGTTCAATGATTACCGCCTTAGATGAAGTATTACGTAAAGTCAATTTACAAAGCGAGGAGTTAACCCCAGCGGTCTTGCAAGCTGCGGCCATCGAAGACATGTTCCAGCATATTCAACGCACCCGCAATTTACGCGGCTTTAGCGGTGGCAAGAAGCTTCGCGCAGCCTGCGAAGAGTTTGTGCAAGTGTTTTTCAACGATATTTACTATGGGGTATATGCGGGCAAACCAGCCCGTTTGCTCAACCACGAAAAAGTGTTGCGCTCAGCTTATCATTTTTATGTGCAGCAACACTTCCGTGCCAAACCACTCAGCCCCGAAGAAGCCCAAGCCGAAGGTCTCAACGATGATGGCGATGTAACTGAATAATTATTGCAATTAATTAAAGGAGTACCTCAATGAGCATTTTGAATACCTACCAAAACTATTTGATGGATCAATACAATCCCTATCCTCATGGCCGTTTCGTCAGCTTGTTTATTGTACGACATGTCGAATCCGAGGCCATGTTCCGCACCGAAGGCAGCGGCGAACCACTCAATCGCGAGTTTGTATTTGCTGGCAAGCAAGGCGGCGATAATCAACTTATTCAACGGGTCGTTATTAGCAAACGCAAACAAATTGCCGTCGAACGGCGCATGGGTCGCGAGCTACTGCGCGAATATGCACTTTTGCAAAAAACAGCCAAAGGTGAGGGAATTTGCTCGCTCAATACCAACAATCCTTGCGAACGCTGTATCGATTGTATGGTGTATGGCTATGCTGCGGGTGGCGGCGGAGCACAACGCTCACGGGTGATTACCGACGACGCATTTAGTCTCCATTCAGCAGCAACCATTATTGGCACACGCCAATTCAATGCCTTGTTTGATAACAGCACCATGCGCAACCCCGAAACTGGCGAGCCATCAACCAGCATTGGCACCGATGAATATGTCAAGCCCGAAAGTGTCTTTCTCGATATCGAAACCCTCAAAGATGTGACCGCCGATGAATTTCGCTATATCGTGGGCAACATTTTGCGCTCAAGTCGCTATGGGGCAATCTCTTCACGGATTGGTAAAACCCGCAATAATTTGATTGGCGTGGCTTGGAGCAATTGCGAGTTGTTCTCTAACCTTGAGTGGGTTCAAGAAACCTATGAATTATTGCGCGAAGACCAGCATGAACCATCGTTTCCCCTTCACACCAGTGCTGTTGCCAAAGCTGCTCAAAGCGCCATGCAAACCCTGCGCCAACGGGTGATTGGTCAAGTTAACTGGCTCAACTCCGATGAACTTGGCAATTTGGTCGATGAACTGGGACAACTCTATGCCAACCCCGAACAACTCAAGGCAATGCTCAGCCGCTTGGCCACCAGTTATCCGATGACCCAGAAAAAAGGAAAATAACTATGGCGCAGATTTATCGCTGTCGGCTGGTGTTACTAGAACCTACCTTCTTCAGCACCCGCGAAATTAGCAATTTGTATCAAACTGAAGCCTTTATTGGCCATATTGCCCTCGCTTATGCCTTAGGTTTAGCGCCCAGTCGCTATGCCAACGATGGCAAAACAATCTACTATCAACAGGATTTGGCAGCGTTAAATCAGGCAGGTGTCTACTTGACACCTGCCACGATTACGAGCCAAGCCCGTTTTAGCCTTGGCCAATTCAATGCTCAAGCCGAAAGCTATTGGTTTGCAATGGGTAATAACGCAATTATTACCGCACCAGAAGGCACTTGGGCCGAACGGAATGGCAGCTCATGGTATATCAACGATGGGGTCAGCACCCCAAAAAAAGTACGGGTTGAAAATCGCCCACAATTTGGCCGAATTCGCGCCCTAGCCATTGGCACAACCGCCGAATTTTATGCGATTAGCCAGCATGAATTAAGCTTGCCCAGCTATTTGCGGCTTGGCAAATGGATGAGCAAAGCATCGCTAGCAAGCCAAGCAGTCGCGATTAGCGGCGAAAGTGATGGTGGAGTAATTCCATTTCTGCTGGCTGGAGCCGATCTTAGCCCAGATTGTAGATTGTTGGCGTTTGATGTGTTACATGTGCCGCCAACGCCCTTAATTCGCCATAGCCATGTGCAAGGGCCATGCTATCAACTCGACGAGAAAATCTTGCTCCCCAAAGATATGGCCTTTAATCTGGAGGCATTTAAATGATCACAATTCAATTAACCGGCCATAAGGAAAAACTCGCGCCGCCGAATACCATCCCAAACTATCGCGCAGCAGCACCATTGCTCTATCATCAAGTGCGCACGTACCAAGCACTTGAGCAAGCGCCCTTGGTAATGAATACCTATGCAACTGGCACGGGCAAAACCACCGCTGCCTCATTACGCTTGCTCCACCCTGATCAACAAAAGCGCAATACATTAATTATTGCGCCAACCAACGCGCTGATTGAGCAGCATTGTGCCGATGCCCAAGCATTTATCGATGACAACCAGCTTGCCATGCGCACCCTGCCCATAAATGCTGCGACAATCCGCGATATCACCAGCGAAACTCGGCGGGGCGAAATTTTGCAGCGTTTAATTGCCAACCCGCTAACCTTTGCTGAGGCACTAGGGCTGCCTAACGATGCGGAAAAGCTACCATTCGTGGCGGTCACCAACCCCGATATTTTCTACTTGGCGCTCTACTTTCGCTATGGCCCCCTCGATCAACGTAATGTCTGGGAGAAATTCATCCGTCAATTTCACTATATTGTGATTGATGAATTTCACTATTACGATAACAAGCAATTTAGCAACTTCTTGTTCTTCTTTAATCTCTGGAAAGAATGGGGCTACTTTGAGGCTGGCTATAAAATTTGCCTGCTCTCGGCAACTCCCCGTGACGCAGTTTATCGCTACTTGAACCAAGTGTTTGGGGCTGATGGCTGGCAACGAGTCGGTCCCGACAACGAACCTGAATCCAGCTCCGCTTTGCCGCCGACCCCAACTTTAGCCCCATTAACCATGCATATTCACAATGACAATCTAGAGGAATGGCTGCAAACACAAAGCCAGATCGTCGCCGATTGGCAGGCGAACGCGCTTGATAGCGTGATTATTAGCAGTAGTCTTGGCAAAATCAATCGGATTCACGCAACATTACGTCAACTCAATCCAATTCGCATCACTGGGCCAGAGCCACCCGAACATCGACGTTTGGTGCGGCCAGTGATTTTGGCTACACCGACGGTTGATATTGGCTACAACTTTGGTCGGCCCGGCAAGCAACGTCAAAGTATCGATCGGCTGATTTGCGATGCAAAATTTGGCGACGAACTAACCCAACGCATCGGGCGGGCTGGGCGGGTTTTGGGGCGCGAGCAAACCGATATCCCTGGCGAGGCCCATATTTTTATTAGCGAAGATGCCTTTGGTGAATTAAAACAGTGGGATACCCAAACGCTCAATCGTGCTGAATGGGCCAGCATCATTCACCAACTTGAACATCTGCCAGCCAAACATCAACTTGAAGGCTATATTCGCCAATATGCCCTGCTCGAAACGTTTTATCCATTGCTCAAATTGCAACAACTAACCCCCAAAGACGACCCTGATCAAGAGGCGTTATTTAATGCGATGCGCGATATTTTCGCTCCCAATAGCCAACGCACAATTGGCAGTTTACGCCACTTCTATCGGGTTTATGAGGAGCGCGAACAATGGCTCAGGCTCTCGGAAAGTGCCAAATGGGCCGATCGAGGGGCAGTTGCCAAACATTTTGCCGCCCAACTTTCATGGCTTGCCTCGACCAAAGATCGGCAACAGGAAATCAAGCCAGAACAAGTACGCGGTATTCTCGATCAACGCTTGATTGGCCATAGCACACCGCAAAATGCTCTGATCGATTTTATCGAATCGCAAGTTGTGATGACCAAAGCGCTCTTCAACTTTCGCGAGGCTTGGCAAGGCCCAAAGGCCGCAATTTACGACCCCAATCAGTTACTTTCAAGCCAAACATTAACCTATTTTGATTTATTTCACGCTTTTTGTCATTTTGATGTGACAATCTATCCATCCAAAACCAAATTTGAGCAAGACGCTGGGTCAAGCGAATCAGCCGACGTGTATTTGCGCATCAACCAACTCCGCCCAACCCCGCTGGGCCTCGCCTTCGAGCATCCAAACACCGATCAACTTGATCAAACGACCTTCGATGATCGCTATTGCAACACGATTATTGGCATTAAAGGCCTATTGCTCAGCGCCTACGAATACGGCTCACGAGCAACCGTGCCAATCCCAACTGAAATTCGCAATACCGTTAAAAGCAACGCCATCCCTTGTCTGATTGTTGATCAAGCAAGCACCAATGCATTAATTCGGGTACTTCAGGGCAGCCCAATCTATCGTCAAGTATTAAAAGTCGATTTTGGCGGGTTATTCGAGGAATATACGATGGTAACCGGAACCGCCGCCTTCCATGTGATTCCTGAACTTAAACGCCACTTTTTGATGCGCCAAAAACGGGTCAACGATCAGCCAATATTTTTATAAGAGGAACGATCATGCTTGCCCAGCCCGAACTTATTGCCTGCGTACTTGAATTAACTGCAACTCATGGCACCCAACTTGAGCGCACCCAAGGCCATCGTGCTCATGCGCTATTTCTCCATCTGATGCAAGAGAGTGATCCGGTGTTGGCAGAGCAATTACATGCTGCCAGCCAAACCAAGCCTTGGACGGTTACGCCACTGCCGCAACAAGCGCGGCGCTTACACAATGGTGAAACCTACCCGCTGCGGATTGCCTTTTTGCAGGCAAGCTTGTATTGGCCGTTTGCCCAAACCTTTCTCCAACGACCAAACCGTCAGCTGCGGCTTGGCAGCAGCAACTTCAATCTGCAGGCAATTCACACCACCAAACAGCATAGCCCATGGGCTGGGGTAAGTTCATGGCAAAGCTTGATCGATCAAGCCCAACCTACCGATGAAATTAGCTTGTGGTTTGCTACCCCAACCTGCTTCAAACTGGGTCGCGATCGTCAGGGCAAGCAGCGGGTTGGGCTGATTCCCGATGGGCAAAGTGTATTTCAATCATTGCTACGCCGCTGGAATGCCTTTGCCCCGACCCCATTGGCTAGCCCTGAGCAGATTGAACAGCTCGATATTCAAATTAAACGCTATCAACTCCGCACCGAAATGTTGCATGCCCAAGATAAACAACTTGGCTTTATGGGCAAAGTGAGCTACAAACTCGATGGCGATGCCCATGAGCGCCGAATTTTGGCAACCCTCGCTGATGCCGCACTCTACCTTGGAATCGGAGCTAAAACCACCCAAGGTATGGGGCTAGTTCAGCGCATATCAACCCAACAACCGGAGCAAGCATGAATGAATTTGAGCCAGATTATATACCGATTTCCATGCTAAACGCTTTAGCCTATTGCCCACGCCGCTTTGGCTACGAATATCTCCAAGCCGAGATGTTGATTAATGAATTTGTTGCTGATGGCCAGATTTTGCATAGTAGTGTTGATGCAGGGGGCCGAACGTGGATCGCTGGGGAAGTGCAAGAACGCTCAGTCTATGTTTGGAGCCAACGCTGGCGCATCACTGGCATCGTCGATCTGCTCGAAAGCGATCGGGGCGAATTCTGTCCAGTGGAATATAAACGGGGCAAACTCGCCCAGCGACGCAATGATCATGTGCAGTTATGTGCCCAAGCCTTATGTTTAGAAGAGATGTTTGGCTGTGAGGTTAACCAAGGCTTTATTTTTTCGTGGGCCAATCGGCGGCGCGAGCAAGTTGCCTTTGATCCTGAACTACGCCAAAAAACCATTGCGATCATTGAGCAAGCCCATGCAATCTGTCAGCGTGGTGAATTACCAGCCCCAACCAGCCAAAAGGGCAAATGTCGTGATTGCAGTC
Organism: Herpetosiphon sp.; assembly: GCF_003512625.1. Lineage (NCBI taxonomy): Bacteria > Bacillati > Chloroflexota > Chloroflexia > Herpetosiphonales > Herpetosiphonaceae > Herpetosiphon > Herpetosiphon sp. The sequence continues at coordinate 64,830 of NZ_DOPT01000035.1, forward strand.
TAAAACCATTATGTTTACCCGATGAAGTGGCGTATCTCACGACCCATCCACATTTAACCATCGATGCTATCGATTAAAAGGAGTGCCAATGCAAACACTCTACCTTTCGGAGCAATATAGCATTGTCAAACGCGAAGGCGAGGCCTTGCGCGTCGAGATTCCCGAAGATCAACAACTTGGTCGCCAACGTCAGGTTGTGCGAGTACCATTAAACGTGATTGAGCGGGTGGTAGTGCAGGGCGAAATCACCCTAACTGCCTCGGCATTAGCCTGCTTATTGGAGCGACGCATTTGCACCCATTTTTTGAGCTACAGCGGACGTTCCCAAGGAGCACTAACGCCTGATCCGACGCGTAATGCAAGCCTGCGTTTAGCTCAATATGCCGCGCATACCAGCATCCAACATCGATTTAGCCTTGCACGAACCTTTGTCGATGGGAAATTGCGCAATTTACGCACCCAAATTTTGCGTTTCAATCGTTCGCAGCGTGAGCCAACTCTGACCCAAGCGATCGAGCGTTTACGCGATGCCCATCGCGATCTCCATGGATTAAGCATTCCAGAGTATGTTGACCCGCTTGATCGCATGCATGGAATGGGCCAGATTTTGGGCTGCGAAGGGCAAGGAAGCGCCGCCTACTGGGATTGTTGGGGAATGTTGCTCAATCAGCCGTGGGAGTGGCATGGCCGTCGTCGTCGCCCACCGCCTGATCCAGTCAATGCCCTGTTATCGTATGGCTACGTGATTCTGACCAGTCAAGTTTTGAGCCAATTAGCGATTGTGGGCTTTGATCCCTACATCGGCTTTTTGCATCAATCGAGTTTTGGCAAACCAGCCTTAGCACTTGATCTCATGGAAGAATTTCGCCCAGTGATCGTTGATTCAGTAGTTTTGACCGTGCTTAACACCAAAATTCTGAACCAGCAGCATTTTCAACGTGAGCCTGGGAGCGTGCAACTAAGCAAAGAAGGCCGTAAACTCTTTCTGACCAAGCTCGAAGAACGCTTCAGTAGTGAAATCCAACACCCAATTTTTGGCTATCGGGTGAGCTATCGACGCTGCATCGAACTCCAAGCGCGGCTGCTTGCCAAAGCCCTGATGGGCGAGATTCAGCACTATATTCCATTTCTCGTGAGGTGAGCAATGTCTGATAGCACCCTCTACATTATTGCCTACGACATACCCAACGACAAACGCCGTACCAAAGTTCACAAACTGTTGTGTGGATATGGCTACTGGACGCAGTATTCATTATTTGAATGTTGGCTAACCAAGCGCCATTTGGTAGAATTACGAGCGAAAATCAATCGACTGGTTGACGCATCGCTTGACACAATTCGGCTCTATCGTGTGTGTGGCGCATGTGTCGAACAAGCGATCACAATTGGTAGCCCTGAGCCTCGCGAAGCAGTCACAATTATTATTTAGCCCAAAATCGATCGAGCAGCACAGCCCATGCATGCGTTAGCCTGCGCTGCTCGATCTGACAATGTATAGAAGATATTATTGATAATAAAGGCCAAAACAATATATATTTGTAAAGTGTTTTTACACACCATGTGCCCTTGCGCAGAGCAAAAATCTATCCCAACAGCTGCCGCTCGATCTTTAGCCGTTTTAGTGTGTTATAATGCGCCCAGATTTGGGGGACGGTTCCATAAATAAAGAATCC